>DEHG01000114.1:7838-14903 GCA_002351795.1 Ruminococcaceae bacterium UBA2806
CAAAGAATGTTGTTTGTCTATAATTATTTGTCAAAAAAATCTAATATATGACAATTTTTTTATTTTCAATATAACGAGAAGGGTCGAAAAAAGAAAAAAACGATTGAAATTCAGAAAAAAAGGTGTATAATTAGTATGTGTTTTTATATCCTATTATAATATCTATAAAGTGAAAGGTTGCGGAAAAATGGAAAATAAAAGGGCTTACAGGATCGGCATTGATGTCGGCTCTACAACTGTAAAGCTGGTGCTTGCCGAAAATGACAGGATGCTGTTCCATAAATACATCCGTCATTTTGCAAAGCAAAGGGAAAGTATCCTCTCTCTCCTTGAGGAAATTAAACCCGTTATTAAAGATGAACCGTTCAAGGTCTGCATGACAGGTTCGGGCGCAAGAATAATTGCGGATAAGATCGGTGTTCCGTTTACTCAGGAAGTCGTTGCAAATTCTCTTGCGCTGAAAAAGCAATATGATAAGATCGGTACTGCCATTGAGCTTGGCGGTCAGGACGCAAAGATCATTTTCTTCCGTGAGGATGACAACGGCGAGCCTGTTGTATACGATATGAGAATGAACGGATCATGTGCGGGCGGTACTGGTGCGTTTATCGACGAGGTTGCCGCTGTTCTCGGTGTAGAGGACTGCAAAATGAACGAGCTTGCTTGTCAGGGCAGCAGTGTATATGATATTTCCGGACGCTGCGGTGTTTTTGCGAAAACTGATATCCAGGCTCTTCTTAATCAGGGTGTTAAAAAATCCGATATTGCCCTGTCAAGCTATCATGCTGTCGCAAAGCAGACGATAGGCGGTCTTTCTCAGGGACTTGAAATAAAAGCTCCTGTCGCCTTTGAGGGCGGTCCGCTTACCTTCCATCCCCGTCTGGGTGAGGTATTCGCTGAAAGACTTGAGCTTAAAGAGAAAGACATACTCGTTCCCGAAAATCCTGAGATCATGGTCGCTTACGGCGCTGCACTCAGCATTGATGAGCTTCATGCGGATTCAGACGATTATGTTCTGAGCGATCTTATTATAAAAATGAAAGAAGCTGCCGGAGAAAAAAATCTGCCGGATGACTGCGGTACACTTTATTTTGAAAGCGCTGAGGAATATGACGAGTTCGTAAAGAAACATCCTCACAGCGAAATGCCAGACTATAAACCTAAATTCGGTGAAACGGTAAATGCATATCTCGGTATTGATGCGGGAAGTACGACTACAAAGCTTGTTCTGCTTAATGAAAAAGAGAAAATAATTGATACCTTCTATTCATCAAACGAGGGTAATCCGCTTAATGTCGCTAAAAAAGCCCTGCTTGCAATGTATGACAAGTATAAAAAAGCAGGCGCAAAGCTTAATATCATTTCTGCTGCGTCAACAGGCTACGGCGAATTCCTGTTTTCCAAGGCTTTCCGCACAGAAACTCATATCGTAGAAACGGTTGCACATTCAATGGCTGCCTCAAAATATGTCGGTGATCCAAGCTTTATTCTCGACATAGGCGGTCAGGATATGAAGGCGATCTGGCTTGAAAACGGTATCATTACAAATATTGTTGTAAATGAAGCCTGTTCATCGGGCTGCGGCTCTTTCCTTGAAAACTTTGCTCAGACGCTCAATATTGAAACCAAGGATATCGCTGCCCGTGCCTTTGAATCCAAAAAGCCCGCAAAGCTCGGCAGCCGCTGTACTGTTTTCATGAACAGCTCCATAATAACCGAACAGAGAAACGGTAAGCAGCCTAATGATATTATGGCAGGTCTTTGCCGTTCTATCATTGAAAATGTTTTTACAAAGGTAATCCGTGTACCGAATATTGATTCCCTCGGCAATAAGATTGTAGTTCAGGGCGGTACATTCCGCAATGACGCCGTACTCAGGGCTATGGAGCAATATGTAGGAAAGGAAGTTATCCGTGCCCCCTACCCCGGTCTTATGGGCGCTATCGGATCTGCGCTTACCGCAAAGGAAGCAGCCGAAAAGGAAGGCTTCAGACACAGCTTTATTTCATATAAAGACCTTAAAAACTTTACATATAAACAGGAGGCTAATTCCCCCTGTCCTTACTGCACAAACCATTGCAACAGAACGATACTTACATTCTCCACCGGCGAAAGCTGGGTAACAAATAACAGGTGTGAAAAAGGAGAAATCCTGGGCGACCCCAAGGATGCAAAGACCCGTGAAAAGATCATTGAGATAAGCAGCAATACCAATAAGCCTGTAAATATGTTTGAGGTACGCAAAAAGCTTATGTTCAAGGAATATCCCTATGAACAGCTCCTCGGAAAGCAGAATACGGTCATCGGTATGCCGAGAGTGCTTTATTTCTGGGAAGGTATGCCGTTCTGGAGCACACTCTGGAAATCTCTCGGTTTTGACATCAAGATCTCCCCTGTCAGTACAAGAAAAATATATGAAAACGGTATCCATGCTGTTCCGTCAGATACAGAATGTTTCCCCGCAAAGCTTACACACGGTCATATCCGTGAGCTGATAAAAATGGGCGTTGACAGGATATTCATGCCTATTATCGTTGTTATGCCCTCAGAAAATCCTGAGGAAACAAGCTTTTCCCGCTGTGCTCTTGTAAAGGGTTATCCCATAGTTATACAGAATTCAGATAACCCCTACCGTGAATTCGGCGTTCAGTATGACAATCCATATTTCTACTGGTATTCAAACGATGACAGAAGAAAACAGGTCTGCGAATATATGGAAAGGACATTCGGCATTGACCCGCATATTACAGAAAAAGCTGTAGGCTTTGCGGAAGCCGCCCAGGCCCAGTATGACAGGGAGCTTAAAGAAAAGGGCGGAAAGGTCATAGATCAGGTGACAAGGGAAAATAAATTTGCTGTTGTTATGGCAGGCCGTCCATATCACAATGATCCGCTTGTAAACCATGAACTGCCCGAAATGCTTGTCAATATGGGTGTGCCAGTGCTTACCGCTGACAGTATACCCGAGCTTGGAAAGGTCGAGCTGAGAAGATCGAGGATCGACATTGTAAACAACTTCCATGCAAGGATGCTGAGCAGTTCAATCGTTGCTGCAAATAATCCAAATCTTGAATACATACAGATAGTAAGCTTCGGCTGCGGTCATGACGCTGTTCTTTCGGATGAGATTATCCGTATCATGAAGGAGATCAGCGGAAAAGCGCCGCTTATCCTTAAAGTAGATGAAAGCGATGCACAAGGTCCGCTGCGTATTCGTGTACGTTCATTTATTGAAACCATTGAAAGAAAACGCAGACTTCATATTTCACATCAGATAAGAGAGCTTCCCGACCCATATCCGGTAAAATACACTAAAAAGGAAAAGAAAGAAAAGATCGTTCTTATCCCCAACAGTTCTCATGCATTCTGTCAGATAATGACAGCTGCATTCCGTACACAAAAGGTACGTGCCGTTCCGCTTGAGGTCGGTCGTGAGGAAGCTATAAGGCTCGGCAAAAAGTATACTCATAATGATATCTGTTTCCCTGCTCAGATAGTTATCGGTGAGATACTCGGCGCACTTGAAAGCGGGAAGTATGACAAAAATCAGGTCGCTGTAGGTATGGCTAAATATTTAGGCTGCTGCCGTCTGCCTCATTATGCAACCATTCTCAGAAAGGCTCTTGATGACGCCGGTTATGCAAACGTATCAATAATGACAAATGATGATGTTGACCTGCATCAGCTACACCCCGGCTACAAGATCAATATGGGTACGCTTATCAATGTTACACTTGCACTGCCGATGATAGACACTCTTGAAGAGATTCTGAGAAAAATACGTCCCTATGAGCTTGAAAAGGGCAGCGCAGAAGCCGCTTTCAATAAGGGTATGGAATATCTTTCGGAAGGCATAGAAAAACACGGCGCTGTAGGTGCTGTAAGAGGCTTTAAAAAAGCTCTGAAGCTTTTCAAGGGTGTTAAATATGACAGATCCGTTCCGAAGCCAAAGGTACTTATAGTCGGTGAATACCTGCTTAATTTCCACCCGGGCGCTAACGGTGATATCGAGCAGTATCTTGAAAACAATAATTTCGAGATAATCGAAGCAAAAATGACGGATGTTATTCAGAAATCATATTTCTGTCAAGGAAAACAGATAAAGGAATTCAAGGTCAAGCGTGATAAGAACACCATATTCTGGTCAAAGGTCGCAAACTGGTTCTTCAATATGACGCACAAATACATTGACTTCCTTGCAAGGAACGAACCCCTGCATGATAAGAATGTATTGATGGATGATCTTTCGGTAGACAGCGATCCTATCATTCATCACACATTTGACACGGGCGAGGGCATACTTATCCCCGCAGAGATAATCCACCATGCAAAACACGGGTGCAAGAATTTCGTAATTCTACAGCCCTTCGGTTGTCTGCCGAATCACGTTATAGGCAGAGGCGTCAGCAAAAGGCTGAAGGAATTGTTCCCGGATATTGAGCTGCTGCCGCTTGACTATGATCCTGACGTAAGCTTTGCGAATATTGAAAACCGTCTGCAAATGCTTGTTATGAATCAGAAAGTGTGAGATCATCATATGCTGTTTGTGCGTGATGATAGTATTGTCGGGGTTGATGTTTCGGAATATCAGGATAAAATTGATATGAAGCGTCTATCAGAACAGAATGTAAGCTTTGTCTATATAAAAGCAACAGAGGGCAGCTCATATCAGGATGTATGCTTTAAGGAAAACTGGAAAAATGCTCATGAATGTGGGCCGGTGATGAAATGAACAACGAGGAAAATCTTGCCCAAATGAATGAAAATGACAAGGGCAAGAACTACACACAGGTCATCAAATTTGTAAGCGATTTCCATACACCCGCTGAGGGTATTCCTGTTTTTGAGGCAGATAAGGAGATCACAGACTATACATGGTGGCTCGCTCGTAAGGATGAAGGCGGCTGGCAGCTTATAGATCACGGCTTCGGAGAAAACTAAATAAAAATCGGGATTGATACTTCAAGCCCGTACAAAAGACCGGACAGCCCGAAAAGACTGCCCGGAAATTTTTTATTCTGATTCTGATTCGGTTTTTTTCTTTTTGGATTTCATTGCGACAAATATAAGCGCACATATTCCTGCACCGAGAATAAGTCCGATACCGCCGGTAAGGAACAGATAACCGGTTGTAAAGGTGGATCCTGTTACGGATGCATTTTCTTTTGATGCTTCTGTATTGGTATTTGTATCTGTACCTGTTGAGCCAGATGCGGGCTTATCGTCAACATTAAAGGCGCTGTCCGAACCGAACATATGTATGCCCGTTGTTGTGACAAATAAAGATAAAAAATAATATGTAAAAAATTATTTTTACAGACATTCTTACGAGAATATTGCTCATACGCTGCATTTGTGATATGATAAAAGTATCATAAATGCATAACCGGAGGGCTGCACATGGAAATGAAGGTCAATGTAAAATCCGTTTCCGGAAAAAGGAACAGGATCACCACTGTATCTGTACCGTATAACCGTGACGCTATGAGTGTCAGGGAGCTTATTGAAGAAACGGTCAATTATTGTGTAAGTGAATACAACAGCCGCATGGAAAACACAGAACTGCTGTCTGCGCTTCTGTCTGCGGAAATAGCCGATAAGGCGGCACAGGGTAAAATATCCTTCGGCACGATCTACGGCGAAAAGCATCCCGATCTGAAAAAGGCACAGGCAGATGCGCTGGAAGCCTTTTCTGATGGTGTAGTCGCTGTATTTGCCGATGACAGACGGCTTGAAAATAAAGAGGAAATACTCGATCTGACACAGATAACAAGTCTGACATTTATTAAGCTTGTTATGCTTGCAGGACGTATGTGGTAAGGAGGGCAAAAAATGAGTCTTATCTTTGAGGATGCGCTTAAAAAATATGACGAACAATTCAGGGAAATGCACAAAAAGGAAATAGCAGCCCTGAGCCAGCAGGAAATGAAGGTCTTTGATCAGTTCATGAGAGATCATCCGGGCAAATGGATAGAGCTTAAAGGTACAGGCTATATCGCTGATCTTAACGATTATTTTGATAAGCATTATTCACGTCTTGTCCGTTTGCTTGTTCCGGAACCGCTGCGTGACGATCTGAGATATATGCTCGCAAAAATCAATAAATTCCAGTATGACGAAAGCTACAGCCGCCGCAGCTTTCGCAGCAGGGATTATTCTCCGTTCCTCAAAAGGGCTATGGGAATGTTGGATGCATACTATCTTATGGGCTTTCGTGGTACCGACCTGAATGATATGGGTAAATATGTTTCCAGAACAGATTGTTCCTTTGGTGTGGATATAAGCCGCCGGAAAACTGATTCATGTGATGTATACATAATCGCAGCAAGGATAGACAAGGGCGATGCCGGAGTTATCGACACGATAAAGGAAATGATGAACAGCGAGCGCAATACCGAGATACTTACCACTACGGTGATCCGCGCTGTTTTTTGCAGCGATAATGAGGAGCTGCATGAGCTTATGTGCAGACTGCTGATCGCCGCAAGACTTTCCGAGGGTCTGCGTCAGGCCATATGCGAAAACTGCGACTGCGGTACGGCGGATTCATTCATTAAGATCATTAAAACTATACGGAAAAATGATCTTATTCGTTTTTCGTCAATAAAAAGAGCCATTGCAACATGGACAGGGCTTTGCCGTGATGAGGATCCCGACAGGCTTGCCGCAAAGATACTTGACGATATCCCATTTGTCATTGAAAGCAATGAAAATGCCGTTTCAAAGCTTATGACCTCTGATCCCGTTGATATCTATATGGGACTGTGGGGTATCGGGTTCTATGATGTCACAAAGGCACTTGATATCATAAAGTCACTTGCCGGCGTTCCCTCTGAAAAGACTGAACAAAGTATTGTCGGAAGAATAAAAGGTCTTTTCAGCAAGCCGGAGGAAAAAAACAGCCGTCCCTTTGAGCCGGACGAAATACACCTTCTGACGATAGGCTATTTTTGCCGGAATCTCGGTTATCCGACGGTCGCTATACAGATCGCTCTGTCCGTAATGGAGCAGAATCCCGATAACTATAAGCTTTTTGCTGTTTTTAAAAACGACTATCCCTTTGGT
>DEHG01000114.1:15014-22577 GCA_002351795.1 Ruminococcaceae bacterium UBA2806
CCGCACAAGGAGGAGGTCTACTCTCCCCTGCTCTATCCGTGGTTTATGGCATCCGTTTCCAAAAGCAGGATACTGTATGCTATGCTTGACTGTGCAGCCGTTATGGAGGATGATGAAAAGATAGACTTCATCTGCGAACGCTTAACGGAATTTGATGCCAATGACAGATCATACGCATTAACAGAGATCGGAAATTCACTCCGCACACCGAAGCAGCGTGAAACTGTCATCAATGCCGTTGCCGACAAGGAAAGCGGTACAAGAAGAAATGCCGTAGAAATACTGAAAAAAACGGGACTGAGTGACAGTGAATATCAGGTGATCGAGGGTTTTGCAAAATACAAAACAGCCAATCTGCGCTCAGGAGTTATCACTCTGCTTAAAATGCGAAAGGATAAAGAGCTTGAAGAAAGCATTATCCGCATGCTGTCATATGATAATGAAAATATCCGTCTTGCATCTCTTGATCTGCTGCAATACGGTATCGGAACCTATACGAAGTACGATTTTTCAGCTTCAAAGCAGGCAGTCAAAAATATAGACTCCCCGACAGAAAGAGAACAGATACTTATAAAAAATATTACCGGTACGGATAATGCCGAGCAGGTCACAAAGGAAAACGGCTACGGTCTGTACGATCCGAAGGCAGAGCTGCCTTTACCCGATTTCAAGCCGGATATCAATGTAGTAAGGGAATACTGTCATATAGATCATGAAGAGATTACCGAAATGTTCCGCAGTCTGCTGCGTATCGTTGACGAAAATTCAGAAAAAGAATTTACCGATTTTTGGGGCGATGAGCATATCCTCGGCAATATGGGCAGCCTTTATATTGTCTATTCCGAAGCAGACAATCCGGAGGAATATGAAAAGAAGGTAGCCTTTTCTGATCTGTGGAACCGTTTTTATAACGAGGTGATAAAAACACCGCAGCGGTTTTTCTGTTTTGACAATGCAGGGACAAACTTTAATTCCAACGATCTGACAGAACAATCAAGAAAAAATGCCGCTGAAATAATAAGAGATATTTTCGGCGATCTGGCTGATTATAAGTGGTCATCTATGCTCGGTTCGGAAGATGAACGATTCAGCAGCCGTGAATTCCGCAGCCTGTATAACGATGTATGTACATATATAAGAAAGCGTTTTGAGATCAGAACACCGATGAATGTATTGCAGAATTTAGCAGGCTATCTGAGCCTTTCCTTGAAAAAGGATGATCTGTGGCTCAAAGAGAGAACTAAAGCCTGGTACGGGAACATAGACATGGTGCAGCTTCATAAGTGTGTATTTCTGATGGATACACTGATAAAAGAGCTTTACATGAGGCTCAATGAGGACTTTGAAACAAATTTCCGTCTGCTGCACGCCTTTGCCGTGAAGATAGATTTTATCGGACATTATGAACACCTTGATTATTACTATTATTTTCCCGACAGCATCCCTGTCCCATACTATATAAAAGCATACCGCAGCGGTATCATTGACCGTGACATTTTCCTGAAATCCATGTTCAGGCTTAAACGTCTTTCGGATTCTATATCTGAAATGAACACTTTTGTCAGCAATGCGCCGCTAAGATTCAGCATTTATAATCCCCGAGAAAACAGCAGCATTTTTATTTTATTAAAAGAGGAAGGAAAAACGCTTTGCGATGACGATACCATTCCTCAGGACAGTGAGCTGTATAAAACCGGCAATATGTTTGCACAGACCATTTTAGATAAGGTTCTTGATGTGGAGCTGAAACGAGGTGACAGCGAAACGGTATTTTCAAGGTCAATACGCAGCATAAAAAGCATATATGGTCTTGAAAGGCTCATAGAGATCCTTAAAGCACTCGGAAATGATACTCTTAAAACAAATATTTACAGCCGTGAAATATCCAAAAAAGACAGTCTCGCTCATTTATTATCTGTTTGCTATCCTACAGCAAATGATAACGCCGAAAAGCTCAGAAAGATGCTCAAAGGCTCTCAGATAAAAACAGACCGTCTGATCGAGGTAGCTATGTTTGCGCCTCAGTGGATAGATATTATTGAGGGCTGCGTCGGTATCGAGGGCATGAAATCCGGCTGCTACTACTTCATGGCGCATACTGCCGATACGATAGACAACAAGCGTGAAGCCATTATTGCAAAATACACCCCTCTTACAAAAGAAGAACTCAACGGCGGCTGTTTTGATGTAAAATGGTTCTTTGAAGTGTATGAAACGCTCGGAGCAAAGAATTTCGATAAGCTGTACAAAAGCGCAAAATATTCCTCTTCAAGCAACAGACATACCCGTGCAAGGAAATATGCAGATGCGGCTCTCGGCAAAATGGACATTGCCGAAACCGAAAAAACTATAAGCAACAAGAGAAACAAAGACCTTCTCATGGCGCTTGCGATAATCCCCTCAAAGGATAAAGCGGATATTTTGCAGAGATATGAATTCATACAGAAATTTCTGAAGGAAAGCAAACAGTTCGGCGCACAGCGCAGAGCAAGCGAGGGCGAAGCCTGTGCATTTGCGCTCAAAAACCTTGCCGTAACAGCTGGCTACAGCGATGAAACAAGACTCACGCTTTCTATGGAAACGGCTCTTGTTCAGGAAAACAGCGGTTATTTTGAGCCGACAAATATTTCGGGCTATGATGTAAAGATTACAGTCGATACATCCGGAAAGGCTGCCATATCCGTTGAAAAGGACGGAAAAAAGCTTAAATCCGTTCCGGCGGCATTGAAGAAAAATAAAGATTTCCTGCTGATAAAGGAATTCTGTGATAAGCTGCGTCAGCAGTACAGCCGTACTGTAAAAATGTTTGAAACAGCTATGGAGGAGCGTGACCTGTTCACCTTCGGAGAACTGAAAAAACTTAGCGAAAATCCCGTAACAAGGGCTATAACCGAAAATCTTGTATTTATCAATAAAGAGGATGCACAGATAAGCGGATTGCCGACACAGGCAGGACTGTCTGATCAGAACGGAGAATTGCACAGCGCAGATGAAGAAACAAAGCTGCGTGTTGCACATCCCTTTGATCTGTACAAAAACGGCACATGGTCTGATTATCAGAAGCTGCTGCTCTCTCTCGGAAGCAGTGAGGGCAGGAAGCAGCCGTTCCGTCAGGTATTCCGTGAGCTGTATGTAAAGCTGCCGGAGGAATTGAACAAGGATCGCAGTCTCATGTTTGCGGGCTATCAGATACAGACCAAGCGCACAGTCGGCGCACTGAAAAGCCGCCGCTGGGTTGCAGATTACGAGGACGGCTTACAGAAGATATATTACAGGGACAATATCATAGCGTCTATCTATGCACAGGC
The DNA here is from genome assembly GCA_002351795.1 of Ruminococcaceae bacterium UBA2806. Lineage (GTDB taxonomy): Bacteria > Bacillota > Clostridia > Oscillospirales > Acutalibacteraceae > UBA1213. Next base: position 18,323 of record DEHG01000114.1, read on the forward strand.
TGACTGGTTCTCACCGGGTGATATTGAAGCGCCGACTCTTGAGGGCGTGTTCTTCTACGACAGGAAAACAGGTAAGCTGCTCAGTATTTCCGAAATCCCCGATGTCATATATTCGGAGATCATGCGTGATGTGGACTTAGCAGTAAGCGTTGCCCATGCAGGCGGAGTTGATCCCGAAACTACTCATTCTACCGTTGAAATGCGGCGTGTTATTCTCAGCTTTAATCTTGACCTGTTCGGCATTAAAAATGTCCGCTTTGAAAAGAATCATGCGTTTATCGACGGCAAATACGGTACCTACTCCGTTCATCTCGGCAGCGGTGTGATACATAAGCTCGGAGGACATCAGATCAATGTGCTTGCTGTCAGCAGCGGTAAAAAGAGCAAGCTGTTCCTGCCTTTTATAGACGAGGATCCGAAAACCGCAGAGATCATGACAAAGGTGCTTACCTTTGCAGAGGACGGCAAAATAAAAGACCCGTACATTATGGAGCAGATCATTAGCTGAGTAAAATATTGAATTTGGAGGATCATATGTTTGATGATGAAGAGAGAGCTGAATTGATTGTTAAAGAATATGGATTTAATTTTGATGTTATCAAAAAAAACGATATTATTTCTCTTATAGAGCAGGAGCTATGCAATAAAAACAGAAACGGAAATATGACATTGAGAGTATTGTGCTTTTATCTTTTTTGTCTTGGAGACATTAATGATGTACATATACTTGAAAAAGCCAAATACAGCAGTTTTGATGCAGGATGTATGATTGATGGCGAATGGATAGATATTCTCAGAAAGACTGACAACGAATCCGAAAGGCAGTCATTAATTCAAAAAACCACAAACGAGCTTAAAAGCTATTTCAGGATTTGCTGATAGTTTACTTATAAGAAAAGAGGGATACTATTGAATACAGTGGTCATTCCATATTCAAGCATAAGACAGATCAGTGAAAAAGGTATTTCATACGATAATGGAACAATTTGTTTTTCTGAATGTGTAAAAGCTTTTAATGCCCGACATAATACAAACAGCCCAAAATGTATAGGAGAGAGAAATATTCTTGAAGAACCTCCGTATTTTGAATTATACGGAAATGATTGTCAATACAAGATCATATTCGATTCGACCGGATTATTTGCAAATAAGAAAAACAGCCGTCAATTCCACGAACTTCAGAATATTATTCAGAATTTCAGCTATGGTACAAGAGATATGACCTGATAAATTAAACTAACAATTTATAAAAACAGCAGGACACCCAATCTTTTAAGATGAGTGTCCTGCCGATTTATTATGTTTATGTTTTATATTAGTCTACAAAAAGACAAACCAATAACAACGATCAGTACATTAAAAGCAGATAAATTGACGCAAAAAATACCGTTCCAAGAACAACAAAGATTATATGCGTAAGCTTCTTTTCCCATAATAGTCCGAATTAAAGAATTGAATTGCGCGGCGCTTTGTACCGTTTCTGATAATGGGGAGATCATCAGTTATGAAATGGAACATAATTCATAAAAATATGTCATCAGACGATTGCAAATGATTACAAATAGTGCTATAATAATCTTAATAACATTACATTTGTAGGAGATGATCATATGTCAAGTGCATTAGTTCAATTTCGTACCGATGATGAATCAAAGATAAAAGCGATGAGTATCTGTGAAAAGCTTGGAATGGATCTTCAGACATATCTCAGAATGTGTTTATCAAGGCTGATTCAGGAAAACGGTGTTCCATTCAGCATGAAAATTGAAAACACAACAAACAAAGGTTTTGAAGCGTTGAAGAAAGCAAGCAGAATCGCAGAAGAAAACGGTATTTCAGATATGACCTTAGACGAGATCAACGAAGAGATCGCACAGGCAAGAAAGCAAGGTGAATAAATGAAATACTATACTGTAATTGATACCAATGTCCTTGTTTCAGCAATGCTTAAATGGCAGTCAATCCCCGGGAAAATCTTAGAGCTTACCTTTAACGGTATTATAATTCCTGTCATTAACGATGAAATCGTCAGTGAATACAGAACTGTATTATCAAGACCAAAATTCAAACTTCCCGAGGAAATAGTCAACGATATCATTAGTGAGATCGAAGAAAAAGGCATCTATGTTAATGAAAAAACCTTGGATGAATATCTTCCTGATCCAAAGGACAGAGTATTCTATGAGGTGGTAATGGAGGAACGAAACAGTCAAGACGCTTATCTTGTAACAGGAAACATCAAGCATTTTCCGGTAAGACCCTACATAGTCACTCCGAGAAAAATGCTCGATATTATTCTTGAAGAAACATTTTAATACTGTATTCAAAAGCATCTGTCTTAACGATAGGTGCTTTTCTTATTACGAAAAAAGGAGGACACCTATGGAATACAAAAGATTAAACACCATCATCCATTCCATCGAACAGGTCAAGCTGCTTGCAATGAGTATGTATCAGATCTCCGATGAAACAGAATTTCGCAAATACTTTCTGACGCTTGCCCTGCAGATGGAACGGCTTACAAATGAAACGAGAACAGCAACAGTATTGGATGCTGACATAGACAGGCAGTTCGTCGTCCGGTATCTCCTTGTAAGTCGTAAATGTCGCACTTTCGAGCCTGTATTCTGAAAAGAATTTATCTCCGTAAGCATTGATGCCCGTTCCTGCTATATAAAAGAGGTAAAACATCAGAAGTGTTACCATTGTCAGAACCGAAGCTGCAATGTAAAACGGAAGATTTGCTCTGATACTGCGGACATATCTTTTATTTAGTTTCATAGCTGCCTCACAATTCTATCTCGTCGGCTGTCAGCTTTTTCTTATTCTCTGTAACCGACGCGATCTTTCCGTCACGGATACGTACAACTGTATCGGCAAGGTTCGCTATCGCCTCATTGTGTGTTATGATAAGTGTCGTGGTACCGTACTGACTATGGAGCTTTTCTATGAATCTCAGCACTGACCGGGACGACTTAGTATCAAGAGCACCTGTCAGTTCGTCACAAAGCAGCAGCTTTGGGTTTTTGACCATAGCGCGAGCAATGGCAACTCTCTGCTGCTGACCGCCGGAAAGCTCTCTCGGAAAGCGATAACGATACTTTTCAATATCGAGTGCAGTAAGTATCTCATCCATATCGAGAGGCGCTTCCGCAATTTCCGATACGACCTGAACATTTTCTTCAACAGTCAGATCGGGGATAAGATTGTAAAACTGAAAAATGAATCCGACGCTCTTTTTGCGATAAGCAGTCAGTGCTTTTTTGGAAAGTCCCGTGATCTTTTGTCCATCAACAGTGATCTCGCCAGAATCAAGAGAATCCAGACCGCCGATCATATTGAGCAGCGTACTTTTGCCAGATCCGGACGGACCGAGAATAACGCAGCTTTTTCCCTTTTTAAGAGAAAAATCCACGCCGTCAAGCGCATAAACCGCTGCCTCGCCCGAACCGTACTGCTTTTTAGCACCTTTGATCTCTATAAACATTAATTTATCTCCTTTGGTCAGATATATAACTTGTTTTTAAGAATAGTCAACACTCAGAGTTTCTTTATTATCGCCAATGCACAGGGAATCCTGCCGTCTATCAGCTTATAGCTGACATTCTTATAGCCTGCTTCTTTGAAAAAATCCTGATAGCTCCGGAAGGTAAACTGACGTTTGAAATCCGCTCCGGCTTTTCCGACAGTTTTTGCAAAACCGCTTGTTCTGCCCTTTTCGGTCTTATTGATGTAGGTAGGGATAATGATCATACCGTCCCTGCAACATACCCTGTCAAGCTCTGAAAGCGCTTTGTAAGGCTCGTCTAAAAGATGGATCACATTTGCAGCCACAACTTTGTCAAAGCTGCTGTCAGGATAAGGAAGGTCAAGAATACTTACCTTCTCAAAACGGATATTTCCGAATCTGCGGCATTTTTTTCTTGCTCTTTTCAGCATTTCTGAAGAATAGTCAGTTGCGGCAAGCTCCATACATTCAGAGGCTATAACCTCGGTCAGCATCCCCGTTCCGCAAGCGCACTCCAGCACTCTGTCTTTTTTATCAAACAGACTTTCCGCTTCCTTGCATAGCGCTCTGTGCGTTTTTGAATTTATAACATTAACAAAAATATCATATATTCCTGCCACCCTGTCCCAGAACATCGTTGTGACACCTTCTTTAGTTTAATTTATCTAACTGCATTATACACCTTTGATCTCTGCTTTTCAATATAAATATAAAATACAGTTTTCTATCAGGCGATGTGCCGCTACT
>DEHG01000089.1:0-1402 GCA_002351795.1 Ruminococcaceae bacterium UBA2806
CTGATTTGTAATCAGCAGGTCGGGAGTTCGAGTCTGTCCACCAGCTTTTAAAAACAAGCCTGTCATCGCACATGCTTTATAATTCGGGGGAGTTCCAGAGCGGTCAAATGGGGCAGACTGTAAATCTGTTGCTTCGGCTTCGGTGGTTCGAATCCGCCCTCCCCCATTACAGCTTCGTTACAATGTGACGGAGCTGTTTTTTTATTATCTCAGTTTACAGGTCTTATTATAAAATTCAAAAAAATAAAAATCCCTTTCCATCAGTACATTGTACTATGAAAAGGGAATTTTTGCGATAGATTATCAGAAGTTAACCTTGCCTTCTTTTCTGAGATAAGAAAGAACAGATGCTGCAACAGCTGCAAGCACAAAGATTATCAGAAGAACGCCAAGGAATGTAAAGCCTGCACTTGCGCCTGCATAAGCATTAGATGCAACAGCACCTGCTCCGGCATTTGTCAGAATAGCTATCAATGTGAACGCAAGAGATACTACCATAAGAGCAGGCGGCGCAAAAATATAAAATTTGCCGAACTGCTGATTATTGTTAACAAAATCATCAACATGCGGTACATAGCGAGCTACCGATACAAGAAATGCGAGAAGGTAAAGGAAACCGCAGAAACCGCTCATGCTCCAGATGCTGAAACTGGATGACTGTGAAACTCCGAAAAAATATGCAGATACATAACAGCAAGGAAGGAAAGAGAAAAGAAACGTAAGGAAACTAATGAGATATGCACCGGAATCAAGCAGTATTGAAAGCACATCCTTATCCTTGAATGAGTCTGTAAAATTATTTGCAAATTTACTTGCATATTCGCTTACATTAAAAGCCGGCTTAAGGTTCATTCCACAGCTTGTACAAACTACCTGCTGCGGATTTGCAACAACGGCTCCGCAATGAGAGCAGTAAGAATTGCCGCTGCCGACTTTTAAGCCGCATTTTAAGCAAACAGTATCAGTATTCATTACCTGATTACCGCAGTTACGGCAGAACTTTTTCTCAGGCATAAACTGAGAGTTATTCATCTGTGCAGCACTTTCAAACTGCTGTGCAGGAGTCTGCTGCGAAATCGGTACAGACGCAGCCGGAGCTTCTCCCTCTATATCTACAAACTTATTTCCACATTCCTGACAGAACTCAGCGCCATATTGTCTGACAGCACCGCACTGATCACAGAAAGCCTTGCCTATTCCCCTTTTCACACCGCACATCTGACATGCAAGAAATGAATCTTCCATTAATGCGCCACAGGATTTACAATACATAACACAATTCCTCCATGAAAATAATTACAGGAAATCATTCCTCTTTACAAAAGTATACGACATTTTTTTTCTTTAGTCAAGAAAACAGTTTATTTTATTTTTTTTTTTAAAAAAAATAATTTTTTTTTTT
>DEHG01000089.1:1407-5433 GCA_002351795.1 Ruminococcaceae bacterium UBA2806
TTGACAAATATGATACTATACAAATGAAAAACTCAATTTATATGGCAATTATTTCCCAAGTTCCTCTGCCCTCTTTGTGCAAGCCTTCATTGCATCACATATTATTGATTCAACATTGTTATCCCTGAGTACATTCATTGCTTCAATAGTTGTACCGCCCTTTGAGCATACTTTTTGTATAAGAGTATCCGGTGTATCTCCGCTGGAACGGAGCATTTCTGCTGAGCCTTCAAATGTTTTGCAGATAAGATTCATGGCTGTATCGGCATCAATACCCACTGAAACAGCATAATCCCTCATTGCCTTTGCAAAAAGATATATATATGCAGGACTGCTTCCGTTTACGGCAATTACCGCATTCATCTGCGATTCATCAAGAAGAGCTACTTCGCCTGAAAGCGCAAACATCTGGTATATCTTTTCAAAATCCTCATCCTGAATGTTTTCACTGCGGCACATCGCAGTTGCGCCCTTTCCGAGAAGAAGCGGAGTATTGGGCATGACTCTTACTGCCGCAACAGCTGTGCCAAGTCCCTTTCTTACATATTCGATGGATATGCCTGCGGCAATTGTAACAAATACCTTTTTCTCATTAACAGCGTCTTTGACATCTGAAAGCACCTCATCATAATTCTGCGGCTTTACTGCAAGAACTATGATATCGCTTTTTTCTGTAAGCTCTTTGCAGGAAGACACTGTACCTACTCCCTTTTCACGCATAAGATCAAGCTTGCTTTCGTCAAGATCAAATACGAAAATATTTTCAGGCTGTTCCGCTTTCTGTCTGAGTATTCCGTTTATTATAGCTGTTGCCATATTTCCTGCGCCGATAAATCCTATTTTTTTACTGTTCATTTTTTATCACCTCATAAGGAATTACGGAAAAGATTTCTATAATGATTCTTTTCCTGTATAATATCGAAACAGAGAGCAGCCGAAAAACTGCTCTCTGTGACCGATCAGAATGATATGCAATACGGGCTTGGGAAACCGTATTTATTTCTGCTTCCGTCTGAAATGTAATCTCCGTAGAGGAACATTTCCAGCTCGTCAGCTCGTCTGTAAAGCAAACCATAGTAGCACTGACCGCCTGCATGATGATATGCGAGCATACATTTGATCAGAGAGTTTTTATTGACATAATTCAGATCCCTGCCTGATCCGCCGGGAGAAACGATAGTAAGATATGTACCGCTGCAATATCCTGTCTTGCCGCTCTGAGTCTTGACCTTATACCAGATACTGTTATACGTCTGTGTACTTACAAGAGTTACTGTCTCACCGGGACTGAGAACCTCAAGCATCTTTGAATTTGTAGTATAGCTTTCCCTGAGATTAAGACTGTCCTCAACGTTGACAATAGCTGTTGTTGCTCCTGAGCTGCTGCTGACGCTGCCGCCGTAGGAATTAAGCAGTATATTTTTTAGATCTGAAGAATAGGTCCAGCCTGTTCCAAGATTATATGAGAAAGAAACAAGTGAATCAAACTGCTGCTGATTGAATCTTACACCGTTATTGAGAAGCAGATTATTAACATCTCTTGCGTAATTCTCCTTATTTACTGCGGAAACAAGAAGCGCATAGCCTTCCTTTTTTGTAAGACCATTATAGAACTTATCTCCGTCCCATACAACATATCCGTGAGCCAGAGTAGGAATATTATTTGCAAGACGGTCGGGAACAACATTCGGAACAAAGCCTTCCTTTTCACCAATGAAATTGATAACCTCATCGCTTGCCCGAAGCTTTTCGACTGCTGTTGTTTTCTTATCAGTTTTTGCTGTTACATAGATATCAGCTTTACCGTCTGTGCAGGTTTTCTTTTCGCTGCTGCCGGTTTTCTTAGAATAAGCAGAATATGTAAATGTTCCCGAATACTTAGCATAATACTTTCCTGTCCATACATAAGTATTTCCGTCAGCGACCTTGCTGTCTGCCTTGACTGTTACTTTTTTGCCGTTTTCATTGACTTCAAATGTAACCTCTGATCTGTTTTTATCTGTAATAGCGATCAGATTTACATAGGAATTCTTTGTTGCGGAATTCGGGGACGAATATGTATAGCGTATCGGCTCAGCTTCATTCACTGTAAGAACACAGATAGCCCTGTTTCCGTTTGCATTGGTATAGGTAATTGCTACCTTGCCCGGATTATTTGCAACGATAAAGCCCTTATTATTGGTCGTAACATCTGTAGTAATGGATGCAACGCTTGTATCGCTTACATTCCACCACATCTTTGATGATGAATTACCCGTAATGTAAAGAGTCTTTCCTACTGTAAGCGTTTCAGACGATCTTGAAAGAGTCAGACCATTTGCATAAGCAGCATTAACAGTAACCTTGCAGCTTGCAGAAGCAGTTCCTGTTGAATCAGTAGCCGTTATGGTTGCTGTACCGGCCGACAATGCGCTTACAACGCCGTTCCTTACAGCTGCTACATTTGTATTTGACGATGACCATTTTACAGATCCGCCTGTTGAAATGTTCGCCGTAAGCTTATGTGATGCACCTGCTTTTATCGAAACGTTTGAAGATGAAAGCGTAATGCTTGCATTGCTTTTTTTGGTTACGGTAAGTTTATAGACTGCATTTGCCGAACCGCCGTTCGGATCATATACCGTAATGCTGCAGCTTCCTGCGGACTGTGCTGTGATCAGACCCTTGGATGTAACGCTTGCGATATTGCTTGCCGAAGTTCTGTATGAAACCTTGCCGTTTGAAGGAGTGATCTTCGGTACAAGCTGCATCGTCTTTCCTACAACAAGAGTACCGCTGCTTGAAGGAAGACTTATACTTGTGATCTGAGATTTGGTTACCTCAACTACACACGAAACAGATTTTGATGATTTATTATCGGTTGCCGTTATTGTAGCTTTACCAGGTTTTACAGCAGTAACAAGCCCCTTGCTTGTAACAGTCGCTACAGAATAATCCGATGTTTTCCATGTAAAAGTACCGCCTGATGTTGTCGTAGCTGTCAGAGTACAGGTTTTACCTACTGAAAGAGTTTTGTTCGCTGCTGATATTTTAAGAGACGCTGATGAAACCTGTGATGACGAATCGGATTTTTGTGAAGATTCATTTTTTATGACAGTTTCACCGGATGTACCCGAGATGTATGTTACATAATCATGATCTGTACAAACATATCCTACAGTACCGTCTGAAAGCTTTACCTTCATCCATGATTCTCCGTAAAACCTAAGAATATCCATTTTTGTTCCGGGAGAGATTGTCTTTATAGAACCGTAGTTTGTACCCGGACCTTTACGAACATTAAGATATGTGGCTGCTTTTGCATCAGTAACAATATCAATATAATCTGCGCTGCAGTATCCCTGCGTACCGTCCGCTGTCCTGACCTTCAGCCATTTGTCGTTTACTCGCTCAATTACATTTACCTGTGAATCTTTATTTATGCACTTTAAAATCGAGTAGGTCATTCCTGCGCCGCTTCTGATATTAAGCTCAGAAGTAGTATTTGCCGTTATCGCTGTCTGATTTGCAGCGTGCGCAACAGAAGCTGAAATTGCAGGAATACAGGTTTCGATAAGTGCTGCTGTACATAATACAGCCAGCGCTCGTCTGACTTTCAGATCCAGCTTGCCGATTTTTACCGACTGATTTTCTGAACCGTTTTTGTTTTTCAATCCCAACGGTTACACTTCCTTTCTATAGAATGGTTACAATGTCGAAACGAAAACACTTATATACTTGTAATAATTATAACTGTTTGTTAATTTTTTTTCAATTGACAATTTGTATAAAGAAAACATTAACATTATATTATAATGCAACATTAAATTACCAAAATAATCATTTTAATAATTATTTCTGCAAAAATTCATCTTTAGCAGAAATGATCAATAGCATTTTTGTGCAAATTTAGCTATTAATACAATAATTTAACATTTAATCCATCTTTTAGATAATAGGTACAAAAAACATTGAACTATACATTATACAATCAGTAATATTCTTATATTCTGTGAAGATTTCCAGTAAGCATTTTAAATCATTATT
>DEHG01000089.1:5508-6606 GCA_002351795.1 Ruminococcaceae bacterium UBA2806
ATTATTCTTTAAAAATATTATTTTAAAAGCTTTTTTATCAGATTTATTATTTCCGCTTTATATCTTTTTTCAAATAATATCAGTGCATAATCATATGCTGCAAAGGCGCAGACATAAGCTGCAAATATTAACACAGGAACCGTTTCACTGTTGATTCCTGAAAGGATAGACGGAACACCAAATAATGCCATAAGCATAATAGTACAAAAGGCACCAGATAATAATACAATAAAAACTTTAATCAGAGTCCTTAAAATGCGTGAATTTATATCTCTTATCCATTCCTTTACTACAGGATAGTAGCCTGTGAATAACAAGTACAATAACGCTCCGCTTTTATCTGTACTCATTATAAATGCTGCGATACCTGCCGCTGCAAATGCCATAAGCGCATAACGTTTACCTATGACATACGAAAAACAAAGATTTATGATCCCCGCAGTAATTGCAGCAGCGTAGCAGCCGTAGCTTGTATAGCTTGTAATAATAAGCATTACGGCGGATAACGCAGCCGCTATTCCGCCGTAAGCAATTCTTTTTGTATTTTTCATAATGCGCCTCTTATCAATTACAGCAGCCTCTGCAAAGACAGTCAGTACAAAGCATACACGACATAAACTCACAGCAGCCACCGTCACAGCAGCTTACAGTATGGTCGCTTGAATATCCCCCGCCGAAATCTCCGCTTCTCTGGCGGCGTATACGATTGAAAAAAGACTGGTATTCCGTATCGTTAGGGTCAAGTCTGCACGCAGCCGAAGCATAGTTATAGGACTCCTCAAGCCAGCCTTTTCGATAGGTAAGCACAGCCATAAGATAATACCATTCAGCAGTACGCTCCGAGGGTGAAATATCTGAAAGCCTCTGTTCAGCCTCATCAAATCTGCCGTTATTAATCAGGATCCTGATATCCGAATATCGTGAGCCTGCGGAGGAATATGTACCGCTGCCTGAATATGAACGGTATGATGAATGACCTCCGTTTTTTCTGATATTCATTATCTGCTCATATGCTGCATTTATCTCCTTCATTTTTTCAGAGGCTTCCTCAGCAAGCGGACTGTTCTGATATCTGTCGGGATGATATTTTTTAGCAAG
>DEHG01000089.1:6648-7068 GCA_002351795.1 Ruminococcaceae bacterium UBA2806
GCAAGCTTTCTATATGCTTTTTTCACTTCCTCATCTGTGGCGTCCGATGAAATGCCAAGTATTCTGTAAGGATCGTTCATTCATTTTCCTCCTAAGTCATGATAAGCACTTTGATAAAGATGAACAGCAACTGCAGCAATCCAATATATCCGTACAGCAGCCCAGAGCTTGTCCGGGCGCAGCCTTTTTATTCTTATTATTTCGTGCAGCCTTTATTTTTTCATATAATTCCGAATACTGCTGATTCTGAGGCTCTATCTGCACAGCCTTTTCTGCATAATCATGACCGTATTCAAGCCACCCTTTATTCATGGATACTACTGCCATAAGATAATTCCATCTCGCTTTATCCGGATGAGTCTGAAGTCCCATGAGCATATTTTCCGCTTCTTCATTTTTGCCTTCATCTATCAACTGCTG
>DEHG01000129.1:0-11412 GCA_002351795.1 Ruminococcaceae bacterium UBA2806
GCTGTCGGGGACAAATACGGGCAGGCTAATAGCCGTACCGCCGATAAGCGCAGCACAAAGCGACACCGCCAGTATTTTTTTCAATGTTCTTTTCATAACTTTTTTACCTCCCGCAGGACTTGTATTGTTTTACGGAATATGCCTGCCTTACTCCAATAGATTTGCAAGATATAACAAATAAATCTCACAATTTCATATATGTTTTTATTATATAACTAAAATTTTTGTGTGTCAATATGCGCTCTGATGTTTCACTGTGTTTATTAGTATCTGCACCATTTGCCGAAATGGCTATATAATGTAATAGGGCATCTTTTTCCGCCCGAAATAATAAAATGGAGATGGATCATATGATGTGCAGCTATGAAAGTTGTTCCTGCGTACAGGAACAGGAGCAGTCCTGCAGCAAATGTGAAAACGGTCTTTCCGTACTTGTCGGTATAATCGGCGGCATAGTCTTTACGGCTGTCGTTGTTCTTCTGTTTATAAACGGCTTCCTTACAACTCTCGGTTTTTCCGGCTGGGTCGCTCTGATAAGCGCTCTTGTTTATCTTGCAGGCACTGTTGCCCTTAGCGCAGTCAGCGAAAAGGCAAAAGTATGTATCAGATGCTCTCTCGGTTCACTTGTTTTCGGTATTTTCGGAACGATTTTTTCCGGTTATCTGAGCATTGCTGCCGATATAACTGCGGGTGCGATCTTTCCCGCAGTTATCGCCGGTCTTACTGCGTTTTTCTTCGCCTATATGGTCATAAGTACGCTTTTCCTGATAAAATGTCTTGTAAAGAGCTGAATAATTGATGTTTATTCTCCGGCAGGAGAATGACCGGGAGGCCGGATCAGATGTGTCCGACCTCTACGGTTTTATTACACTTGACAAAAAGCTTATAAATAATTCTTTTAAAGAATATTACAAGCATTGTTCTTTGATATAATATACCATATATAGTTGTATAGTTGTATGATAAAGGAAAGGGAAATTTAATATGAGAATGAGAAATAAACCCTGGGCTAAGCCCGAGCTTGAGGCTTGTGATTATTTTATAAAAGAGCCTGAGCAGTTAAAGGGACACTGGGCGGACAAATATCCGAAAAAACAGCCCTTTTATATAGAGCTTGGCTGCGGAAAGGGCGGATTTATCGCTCAGGCGGCAACAATGGACAGAGAAATAAACTTTCTGGCTATAGACCTTGAATATAAGATGCTCGGACTTGCAAGGAGAAAGGTTGCGGCGGCATATGAGGAAAAAGGGCTTGTTCCTGACAATATACTTCTGACTGCATATAATATCGAGAAAATATCACTTCTTCTTTCAAAGGAAGATGCAGTGGACAGGATCTATATTAACTTCTGCAATCCATGGCCGAGAAATAAACATAAAAAACACAGGCTTACTCATCCAAGACAGCTTACGCAGTATAAGGAATTCCTGAAACCGGGCGGCGAGATAAGATTCAAAACTGATGACGACGAATTGTTTGAGGAAAGTATCGCTTATTTTGAAGAATGTGGTTTTGAGATAATTTATATAACAAGAGATCTGCATAATTCGGATTTTAAAGAAAACATTATGACCGAACATGAAAAAATGTTCTCCGAAGAAGGGATCAATATTAAATTTCTTATTGCCCGCATACACTGACCTTAAAACACGTTTAAAAACAGAATGGCTCCGGCGGCAAGCCGGGAGGTGTTAGATTGAATAGAACAGGAAAAATAAGTTTATGTATAGCTCTGCTGCTGCTTTTATGCATGACAATGGGCGGCTGTGCAGATATAGGTCTCGGCAGCCAGTCTATCCTGCGTCCTCCGAGGGCTACGGGAAATGAGGCGGCTTTGCAGGAGATACTGAATAAAGAGGCAGGTCCTTCATATACATTAAAATATCCGCAGACAGGGGATTACAGGGCAGCCGTTACATTTTTTGACGAGGTAAATTTTCTTTCTGCACAGACAAATAATGATAATAACGACTCTAAGACAGGCGAACAGAACCTGAAACCTGAACAGATCAAAAAATATGCAATAGCTTTTTATTCGATAGATAATGAATCAGGCTCGCAGATGTATGTTTCTTTTATGGAAAGAAATGATCAGAACTGGAGACAGATGGGTAAATTCCCGAATCCCGGTTCAGGAGTTGACAGGGTGATCTATCAGGATATTACAGGCGACGGAAAGGGCGAATTTCTTATAGGCTGGACAAGCTATAATTCTTCACTCAACAATCTGACTGCCTATTCGATAGATAACGGCGATCTCAGAGAGATGACTGTTGACGAGTCATATTCCGATATTGTTGTGGAAAATTTTACAGGCGATATGGTAAAGGATGTCCTGTTGCTTTCTCTGAGAACGGATAAAAGTCTTTCTACTGCAAATCTTTTGCAGTATGACAGGGACAGCAAGCGTCCTAAGACAAGCGTTTCCGTTGAGCTTGATTCAGATGTCGTTTCCTTCCAGAAAATAGCTTACGGAAAGATCGACGGCGACAGATCGGGCGTATTTATGGACTGCAAAAAGGAAGACGGCAATTATGTTACCCAGGTGCTTCACTATGATGTCAAGACAGGAAAGCTCCTGACGCCGCTTACTCCGCTGGATGACAGCTCAAAAACGCCTTCCGTTAATCCCACGATACGCAAGGATCTTATTACCTCAAGGGATATAAATAATGACGGTAAAATTGAAGTTCCGATGGTAAGCTCCATGTTCTCCACACCTAAGCAGAATCTTGGAGATGTATGTAATCTGACGGCATGGATGCAGATAAAAATTGAAACAGGTCAGCTTGAAAACAAGCTCAATACCGTAATAAACTATGCGGACGGTTATTATTTCGTATTTCCGACACGCTGGGTCGGAAAGGTTACGGGAATGTATGACCATGAAAACAGGATAATTTCGTTCTATATGTGGAACAGTGAAACATCCGGAACTGGCGACAAGCTTTTAGAAATACACCGTTTCAGGAGAGCTGACTGGGAGCAGTCTGATCACAGCGAATATGTCAAGCTGCTGTCAGAGGACACAAATGGCAAGGATTATGTGATAGCGGGCAGGATCTTTACGACCTTTGCTGATGATGAAATAAATATAAACGATGCGGAGCTTGAAAAATGCGTCAGACTTGTCTGAAAGGCAAGGATGTTATAAAGCACCGTTTGCGGAAAAATGTATAAATTCAAGACCGAAAGGATGATATGATTTGAAAAATATATTGGTTGCAGAGGATGAAACAGCGATCCGTGATTTTGTCGTAATAAACCTTGAAAGAGCAGGGTATAATGTTACCGAGGCGGAAAACGGTGCGGTAGCTTTGCAGAAATATGATGAAGCAAACGGAGATTTCGATATTGCAGTGCTTGATATCATGATGCCTGTAATGGACGGTCTTTCCGTATGCAAGGAACTGAGAAAGCGCAACGGCGAGCTTGGTATAATCATGCTTACCGCAAAGACTCAGGAAATGGATAAGGTATCCGGACTTATGCACGGCGCAGATGATTATGTTACAAAGCCCTTCTCTCCGATGGAGCTTGTGGCAAGGGTCGATGCGCTTTACAGAAGGATAGCTATTTCAGAAATGAGAAGCGAAAACAATTTCAAGGAAGAAATACGTTCGGGAGATTTTATACTGAATCTGAAAAATCATTCCCTCAAGAAAAACGGAAAGCAGATAGAGCTTACACAGGTAGAATTCCAGATCATGGAATACTTTTTCTCAAATCCCGGAAATGCGCTTGACAGAAGTGCAATACTTAAATATGTATGGGGCGAGCAGTATGTTGGCGAAGAAAAGATCGTTGACGTTAATATCCGCCGTCTTAGGATGAAGGTGGAGGATAATCCGTCATCTCCCAAATACATAGTAACTGTATGGGGTCTTGGCTATAAATGGGAAGCTTGATAAAGCTGTTTTTCATACATTAAACAGAGGCGTCTCTGAAAACCTGCTTTTCAGAGCTTGCCTTGATTGAGTTGCGCTCGGCTGATATACCGAATACTGCGGGAGGGCGATTTGTGAAAGGAATTACAAAACGGTGGGTGCTTAATACATTCGCCGTGATACTGATAATATTATGTATTCTTATCATTGCCTTTGCATTGATAGTTCAGAATTTTTATTATAACGGAATAAGACAGACGCTTATAGGACGTTCAAGTGAGATTGTCAATATTTTCAAGGACAGCGGAGATACAGGCGAACAGTTTGTTGATAAGGCAAGGAACTATGTCGAGAATTTTACCGATAAGGAACAGATGGAGCTTACGGTTATAAACCGCAGCGGCAAAGCTGTTATAAAATCAACAGGCTTTACTCCCGATAACAGTGAACCTATGATGGATTATGACATGGCGCTTGCCAGCAAGGATCACAGCGGAGACTGGCACGGTGAAATAAGCTCGGGAGAGAATGTCATGGCTCTGACAAGAGTTATCACAAACAGCAGTAATGATCCCGTCGGGGCTATAAGATATGTAGTTTCCCTTGAAGAAGCTGACAGGAAGATATTTATTGCTATTTCTCTTGTATGTCTTGTCGGTCTGCTTATTATGTTCTTTATTTTCATTTCAAGTACATATTTTTTGGGGTCTATAGTACGCCCTGTCCGTGAGATAGGTGAAACAGCCAAAAAGATCGCCCAGGGTGATTTCAATGCACGGATCAATAAATTCTATGATGATGAGATCGGCGATCTGTGCGATACGATAAACTATATGGCGGGAGAACTCGGAACAGCGGATAAAATGAAAACGGATTTTATATCCTCGGTATCTCATGAGCTTCGTACACCGCTTACAGCTATAAAGGGCTGGGCTGAAACGATGCAGATGGACGGCTTTCAGGATAAGAAAACACTTCAAAAGGGTATAAATATAATTATCAAGGAAACGGAACGACTTGGCGGAATAGTTGAGGAGGTTCTTGATTTTTCAAGGATACAGCAGGACAGGATGATACTCATTATGGACAGAGTGGATCTTATTGCCGAGCTTGATGAATCAATTTATATGCTGAAGGAAAAGGCAAATCGTGAGAATAAGCATATTGTATATGAAGCGCCTGAAATGCTTCCTATAATTGTAGGCGACAGGAACAGGCTCAGACAGGTTTTCTTTAATGTAATAGATAATGCATTGAAATATTCTTCACCGGACAGCATTGTAAATGTAACAGCCGGTGCAGATGATGAAAATATCATAATTACCGTTGAGGATCACGGCTGCGGTATTTCTGCAGAGGATCTGCCAAAGGTAAAACAGAAATTCTATAAGGCAAATCAGACAGTAAGAGGATCGGGTATCGGTCTTGCAGTCGCTGATGAGATAATGAAGCTGCATCACGGCACCCTTGATATCGACAGCACCGAGGGCGTCGGAACTAAGGTAACGATACAGCTGCCCGTTATCAATGAGAATCAGGGCGGGGATAATGATGAACAGACGGAAGAGTGAAAGAGGGTAAAGTATATAAATGAAAAAACAAAAGACTAAGCTGATAACATCTATAGGCGGTCAGGCGCTTATGGAGGGTATCATGATGAGGGGGCCGAAAAAATGTACAATGGCTGTCAGAAAAAGCGACGGCACAATTGAGCTTGAAGAGGTCAAACCGCTGGATTGGGCAAAAAAGCATAAGATACTCAGACTTCCGCTTATAAGAGGAGTCGTGAATATGATCGACTCCCTTGTGACAGGTGAAAAGGCGCTTATGCGATCTGCGGATAAGGCGCTTGAGGGAAGCAATGAGGAGGAAGAGGGCGAGCCGTCAAAATTTGATCTGTGGCTTGAAAAGCATTTCGGTGATAAGATCATAAATGTAATAATGGTTTTGTCAACTGTGATCGCAGTTGTATTCTGTATCGCCGTATTCTATTTTGCGCCGACCTGGCTTTATAATCTTACTGCTGAGTGGCTGACTTTTATGAAGGAGCCTGTGCTTGGAATGGAGCGTTTCTGGCAGTCGGCTTTTGAGGGAATTATAAGAATAGTTCTTTTCCTTGCATATATGTCTTTTTGTACTCTTAATAAGGATGTTAAGAGGGTGTTCCAGTATCACGGAGCAGAGCATAAGACCATTTTCTGCTATGAATACGGTCTTGAGCTTACAGTTGAGAATGTTAAAAAGCAGATACGCTTTCATCCCCGCTGCGGAACGAGCTTTCTTGTGCTTATGCTTATTGTCGGTATCATTATAGGTTTGTTTATCCCGATCAACCATCCTGTCATAAGACCGCTTGTAAAGTTCTGCCTTCTGCCTGTAACGGTCGGTATAGGTTATGAGCTTATAAAGATATGCGGCAGACATGATAATGTTATAACAAGGATAATTGCATCTCCCGGCGTCTTGATGCAGCATATAACTACAAAGGAACCCGATGAAAAAATGATAGAGGTAGCAATTCAGGCTATGAAGGATGTTATTCCCGAAAACGGAGAGGACAGAATAGGATGACGTATGATGAGATCATCCGCACGGCTGTTAAAGCGCTTGAATACAGCGGCAACGAATCACCTGAATATGAGGTGCGGGAACTGACAAAGCATTTTTTCGGCGTCAGCCGCAGAGATCTGTATGCTGTCAGAAATAAACAGGCGGACAGTAAGACGGAAAATGCATTTTTTGAAGCTGTCAGAAAACGCTCGGAGGGTTATCCGCTGCAATACATACTCGGAAGCTGGACCTTCATGGACTGTGAGCTTGAAGTTGGCGAGGGGGTACTCATACCCCGTGACGATACGGAGGTCTGCGTCCGGGCATTCAGAGAAATGTTGAATGTAAGTTCGCCTGTGATAATAGATCTTTGCAGCGGAAGCGGAGCTATTGCAGTTTCACTTGCAAGATCTTATCCTGATGCAGAAATATTTGCTGCCGAGCTTTCGGATGACGCATTTACCTATCTTGAAAGAAACGTCAGGTCAAACGGCGCCGAGGCTATCGTCAGGACATTGAAGGGCGATATCTCGGAGCTTTATCAGCAGTTTGAGGATGGATTTTTTGACGGAATAATCTCAAATCCACCTTATATAAGAACTGAGGAGCTGCCGCATTTGCAGAAGGAGGTTCAATGTGAGCCTGCTATGGCGCTTGACGGGGGCACAGATGGTCTGATGTTTTATCGTATTATCTGCGAAAAATGGCTGCCTAAGCTGAAAAAGGGCGGTATCGTTTCCTTTGAAACGGGAGAAGACCAGGGGGCGCAGGTTTGCAGTCTGCTTGAAAAAAGCGGCGCTGCAAATGTCAGGATAGTTAAGGATATTTCAGGACTTGACAGGACTGTAACAGCTGTTATGCAATAAATTGTATAGTAAATGATAACAACGTATTTTTTTATTGCTTTTATGTGAAAAAAAGTATATAATAATCTTACGATAAATGGATCATCCCATTAGCAGCCCCTGAAGTCGTTTTTTCACAGCTGCGTTGTATGAGGTAGTCAGGATCCAGGAATTCAGAAAAAGGTGGAGTAATAAATGGCAACTGAAAAAGCAGCTGCGGAAAAATCAGCGGCAGATAAGGAAAAAGCGCTTGAAAATGCGCTGCATCAGATCGAAAAGCAGTTCGGCAAGGGCGCTGTAATGCGTCTTGGTCAGAATGAGGCTATGCAGGTGGATTCCATCCCGACAGGCTCGCTGTCGCTTGATATGGCGCTTGGAATAGGCGGTCTTCCTAAGGGCAGAATTGTTGAGATATACGGTCCGGAGTCGTCAGGTAAGACAACTCTTGCACTTCATTGTATTGCGGAGGCACAGAAAAAGGGCGGATATGCAGCATTTATTGATGTTGAGCATGCTCTTGATCCGATATATGCAAGCGCACTCGGAGTTGATACGGATCAGCTTCTTGTATCACAGCCCGATACGGGTGAGGATGCGCTTGAAATTGCCGAAGCTCTTGTGCGCTCAGGCGCAATAGATATTATTGTAGTTGACTCTGTTGCAGCGCTTGCGCCCAAAGCGGAGATCGAGGGCGATATGGGCGCTTCTCATGTTGGCCTTCAGGCAAGACTTATGTCACAGGCGCTCAGAAAGCTTGCGGGGTCTATTTCCAAGCTCAACTGCGTTGCTATATTTATAAACCAGCTGCGTGAAAAGGTCGGCGTAATGTTCGGCAATCCCGAAACAACACCCGGCGGCCGTGCGCTTAAATTCTATGCTTCCGTTCGTATTGATATCAGAAAGATAGATACGCTTAAAGCAGGCGGCGAGATCATAGGTTCAAGAACAAGGGCTAAGGTCGTCAAGAACAAGGTCGCACCCCCGTTCCGTGAGGCTGAGTTTGATATTATGTACGGACAGGGAATTTCAAGAGTAGGCGAGCTGCTTGATCTTGCCGTTCAGCTTGATATCATCAAAAAGAGCGGCGCATGGTTCTCCTATGGTGAGAACCGTATAGGACAGGGCAGGGATAATGCCAAGGAATTCCTTAAAAACAATCCCGATATTGCAGCAAAGGTCGAGGAGGAGCTTATGGCTAACAGAAGCAAGCTTACCTTTGCAAGACAGGCTGCAAAAAAGACAAAGAAGGGCACAAAGGATGATGCACCGGCCGATGCTGATACTGCGCAGGTAAAGCAGGATGAAGGCGAAGCTCCGCTGCCGTCAAGAACTGGCTCGGAAAGCATAGATATAACGGTGGAATAAGATGCTGATAACAGCTGCGGAAGAGAGAAAAAAAGGGCTGACAGCCTTATATATAGACGGTGAATATGCTGTAAGCGTGGATAGTCTGACATTTGCAGGCTCAGTGTTCAGGGTCGGGTCGGAGATAACCGATGAGCAGCTGTATGAGCTTATCCGGCTTTCAGATGTAAACCGTGCAAAGGAAAAAGCATTGTATCTGATCGAATACCGTCCACGTTCCAGAAAGGAAGTGGAGGATAAGCTTGTGCCTTTGTTCGGTGAGGACGCATCGCAGAGCGCATTGTCAAGACTTGAAGAACTGGGGCTTATTGACGATGAGGCGTTTGCAAGAAGATATGCCCGTCAGCTTTTTGAAAACAAGCACTTCCCCGCAAAACGTGTTTCATTTGAACTTATGAAAAAGGGGATCGACAGGGATATAATTGACGAGATCATAGAGGAGCTGGAGCCTGATCCCTGTGAGCAGATAGAAATTATTATTTCAAAGAAATATGCCCGCTGTCTTGATGATGAAAAGGGTCGTCAGCGGGCAATAAACGGACTCAGGGCTATGGGTTTCAGCTGGCAGGATATCAAGGAATGTATTGATTTATAGAGCGAGTATCTCATTATGTATTCAAGTGAGATAAAAAAATTTACAAGCAGGGAGTGACGAAGTATGGCGGCAAAAGTAGGAATGGTGAGTCTCGGATGCTCGAAAAACAGGGTTGACGGAGAGATGATGCTCTATACCCTTAAAGAGAGAGGTTTTCAGCTTGTACAGGATGTTGCTTATTGTGATGTTGCAATAATAAACACCTGCGGATTCATAGAGGATGCAAAGCAGGAAAGCATTGAGGAAATACTGGAGCTTGTGCGTCTGAAAAATGAGGGAACCATCCGTGCTATCATTGTTACGGGCTGTCTTGCTGAAAGATACCGGAAAGAGGTCATGAAGGAGCTTTATGAGGTAGATGCGGTTGTCGGGATCGGCGGCAATAAGAATATTGCCGATGTAGTTGAAGAGGTCCTCGAAAAGAAAAAGGTGGAGCTTTATCCCGAAAAGACAGAGCTGCCGCTTTGCGGCGGCAGGGTAAGGACAACGCCGTTCTATTACAGCTATCTCAAAATAGCTGAGGGCTGTGATAACCGATGTACATACTGCGCCATTCCCATGATAAGAGGCAGTTTCAGAAGCCGTCCGATGGAGGATATAATTAAAGAAGCGGAAGAACTAAGCGAAAAGGGCGTAAAGGAGTTTATTCTTATAGCACAGGATACGTCAAGGTACGGAGAGGATCTCTGCGGACATTCTCTGCTGCCGGAGCTGCTCAGAAAGCTTTGCGCCGTGGAAACCCTGCAATATATCAGGGTTCTCTACTGTTATCCGGAAAGGATCACTGATGAGCTTATTGATGTGATCGCAAGCGAGCCGAAGATACTGAAATATATTGATATCCCCATGCAGCACTGCAGCGCATCTGTTCTGAAACGTATGAACCGCAAGGGCAGCCGGGAAAGCCTTACTGCGCTTGTGAAAAAGCTGCGTGAAAGAGTAAAGGGTATCACTGTAAGGACAACTCTGATGACAGGCTTTCCGGGAGAGACAGAAGAAGATTTTGCCGAGCTTTCCGAATTTGTCGAGGAAATGCGTTTTGACCGTCTGGGCTGTTTTGCATATTCACAGGAGGAGGATACGCCCGCTGCGAATATGCCGGATCAGATTGATGAGGATACAAAGCGCCGCAGACAGAATATTATAATGGAGCAGCAGGGAAGTATCAGTATTGAGATCAACCGTAAATACATAGGTAAAACTATCGGAGTTCTTTGCGAAGGCTTTGACAGGATGACAGACTGCTATTACGGAAGAAGCGCTGCTGATGCGCCCGAGGTTGACGGAAGAGTTTATTATATTACAAACGGAAAGAAATCAAAGATCGGTGATATTGTCAGGGTAAATATTACCGATTCCCTTGACTATGATCTTATGGGTATACTTGTATAAAACTTGTGTATATATAAATATATGACATTAATTCTATTACTTTGTCATTCTTAGAATAGGCGTGAAGACTGTTCTTGCTTAGTTTACCGGAATGACATTTCAGAATTTATTAGTTTTTGGCTTCAGGCTCAGGACTGCAAGCCGGATCAGGAGATTGTTCAGAATGAATTTACCTAATAAGCTTACGGTACTCAGGATAATACTTGTACCGTTTTATATGTTTTTTTTGCTGATGCCGGGAATACCGCATCATTATCTCATAGCATTTCTTATTTTTGCCGCAGCGTCATATACGGATCATCTTGACGGAAAGATCGCAAGAAAATATAATATGATAACGGACTTCGGAAAATTTGCCGATCCGCTTGCGGATAAGATCATGATACTTGCGGCTCTTGCCTGCTTTATTCAGCTTGGTCTTACTAATGCAATAGTACTTACTGTCATTGTCGCAAGGGAATTTATGGTAACGGCAATGCGCCTTGTTGCCTCCTCAAAGGGAAAGGTAGTTGCCGCAAATAACTGGGGCAAGGCAAAAACTATAAGCCAGATAGCCGCAGTTCTTCTTGTTCTGCTTTTGCAGTATATTCTTGAGCTTGGTTCAATGAAGCTTATCAGCATTGATACGGCAGGTCTTACGGGTGTTTTTGGCATTATAGGTGAAGTTGCACTCTGGATATCCGCTGCTCTGACTATTATTTCAGGAATAATTTATATTGTACAAAACTTTGAATTTATTAAAAATGCAAAATAAACTATAGGCAACCTCTAAAAACC
>DEHG01000129.1:11586-15920 GCA_002351795.1 Ruminococcaceae bacterium UBA2806
CAAGTTTTTAGAGATGCCCTATAAATATTACGGGAAACATTGAAAAAATAGTTTTTAGTCTGATAAAACCGATATATGCCTTGTTTCCTTAAAAACTTGATAAGGAGGCGGCATAATGTGCTATGATTTTCTGACTATAAACTTTTTTCCGGTCATAGGCAGTCTCTTTCTGTTCATTTTTATATGGCGTAATTCCTATCTGGAAAAAAATGTACGAATAATTTTTTATTCTCTTATTGTTATTGATCTTGTAGAGCTTGTAACATTCAATTTAGAATATGTTCTGCCAGGTACAGGATGTAACAGTATGTTTCTGACAGCAATGACCTGTTTTGGCTACATACTGCGGTCGATAATGCTTTATCTGTACATCATGCTTGTTCTCAGAGATGACTCAAGAATGAGAGTAAAGTATCTTTTGCTTGTACCGCTGATAATAAACGCTTTGTTCGCAGCGTCCGGATTCTTTACCGATATCGCATATAACTATGATGCAAATAATGAATTTCACAGAGGGCCGCTCGGCTGGTTCCCGCATATCATAATGATATTCTATCTGCTGACTCTTGTTGTGCTTTCACTTACGCAGAAAAAGAAAAAACAGAGATTTGAACGCCTTGTTATTTTTCTTGTCGCATTCCTGCTGACGCTCGGCGCTTTCATGGAATCGTTCCTGTCAAACCTTGTTGTACTCAGGATCGCTATAGTATCGGCACTGTTTTTCTATTATATGTTTTTCCAGACTCAGATATATAAGGACGATATCGCAGAAAAAAAGCTTGAACAGGCTCAGAAGCTTGAAAAGCTTTCCGTACAGGTCGTAACTGCGCTTGCCGGAACAGTTGACGCAAAGGATAAATATACAAACGGTCATTCTCAGCGTGTTGCCGATTATGCAAAGGAGATATCAAGAAGGCTCGGAAAATCAGAGGAATTCCAGCAGGATATCTATTTCATGGGACTTCTGCACGATATCGGAAAGATAGGAATTCCCGACAGCATAATAAATAAAAAGGGAAAGCTTACTGATGAGGAATATGCCGTTATAAAGACTCATCCAGCAATAGGTTCCGATGTTCTGAAAAACATAACCGAGATGCCGAATCTTAACCGTGGCGCAAGGTGGCACCATGAGCATTATGACGGTAAGGGCTATCCTGACGGGATAAGCGGAGATAGGATACCGCTTGAAGCAAGGATAATATCAGTTGCCGATGCATATGACGCTATGTCGTCAAAAAGAAGCTATCGTGACGCTCTTCCTCAGGATAAGATCAGGGCGGAGATCATAAGAGTAAAGGGTACTCAGCTTGATCCGAAAATTGCCGATATTATGGTAGAGATGATCGATGAAGACCCCGACTATATGTTGAGAGAACATTAATTTTTTTAAATTACCTATTCACAAGATAGGATTTTTGTTGTATAATGTTATTAGCTGAAAACATCCGGCTTTCAGCTCTTTCCTTTAAGTGATCGAGTTTTAATTGGATTGCTGCAGATCAAAAATATATTTAAAGCTATGACGGAGAATAGTATCAGGGTACAGCCTTTTCAGAGAGTCTGCGGTTGGTGCGAGCAGATAGGGCGTCCCTGTGAATGCACTCCAACAGCTTGTGCCGTGAACGATAAACTATTAGCGGCGCACGTCGGTCTGCGTTAAGGACATTGAGGGCAGGATATCATCCTGCTGAATTAGGGTGGAACCACGCTGCTGCGTCCCTTTTGGGAGCGGCGGCTTTTTTATTTTGGGGGTGATGATAATTTTTGACGAATTGAAAGCGGAGCTTGATTCGATCATGGCAAGAGATCCTGCCGCAAGGAGCAGGCTTGAGGTATATTTTTTATATTCGGGTTTCAAGGCTGTAAGGGATCACCGTGTGGCGAATTGGTTTTTCAGGCATAATATGAAGCTTATCGCCAGGTGGATATCTCAGAGATCACGCCATAAAACGGGAATAGAGATCCATCCCGGCGCAACCATAGGAAAGGGACTTTTTATCGACCACGGAATGGGTGTTGTTATTGGTGAGACTGCCGAGATAGGGGATAACTGTACTATCTATCAGGGAGTGACTCTCGGCGGTACAGGAAAGGATCAGGGAAAGCGTCATCCTACCCTCGGCAATAATGTTCTTGTCGGTTCGGGCGCAAAGGTACTCGGTCCGTTCAGAGTTGGCGATAATGCCCGCATTGCGGCAGGTGCTGTTGTTCTTACAGAGGTACCCGATAATGCAACGGCAGTCGGCGTTCCGGCAAGGATAGTAAGGCTTAACGGAGAAAAGGTAGGTCAGCCGCCATGCGAAAGCCTTGACCAGATCCATTACACCGATCCTGTTGAAGAAAAGCTTACAAGTCTTGATAAGCGCATAAGCGAGCTTAGCGATGCTATTGAAGAATTTGAAAACGGCGCGGGTATATGACCTGCGGAAAAATGAAAGGAGAACAAAATGAAGATCTATAACACAATGTCAGGAAAAAAGGAAGAACTGAAAACAATAAACGAGGGCGAGGTTAAAATATATGCCTGCGGCCCGACAGTTTATAATTTCATCCATATCGGAAATGCAAGACCTATCTGTGTTTTTGATGTACTGAGAAGATATCTTGAATACAGGGGTAATAAGGTCACATATGTGCAGAACTTTACCGATATAGACGACAAGATAATAAAGAGGGCAAACGAAGAGGGAAGCGACTATAAGACCGTTTCTGAAAAGTATATTGCAGAATATAAAAAGGATGCGGCAGGGCTTAATGTAAGAGAGGCTACTGTCCATCCGAAGGCAACGGAAAATATTCAGCAGATGCTTGATATGATAAAAACGCTCGAGGAAAAAGGCTATGCTTATTCAACTGAATACGGCGATGTTTATTTCCGTACAAACAAATTCAAGGAATACGGAAAGCTTTCTCATCAGCCGCTTGAGGATCTTGAAGCCGGCGCAAGGATACAGATAGGCGAAACAAAGGAAGACCCGATGGATTTTGCATTGTGGAAGGGCGCAAAGCCGGGTGAGCCTTCATGGACTTCTCCGTGGGGCGAGGGCAGACCGGGCTGGCATATCGAATGTTCCTGCATGGCAAAGCGTTATCTCGGTGAAACAATAGATATCCACTGCGGCGGTCAGGATCTTATTTTCCCGCACCATGAAAATGAGATAGCTCAGAGTGAATGTACAAACGAAAAGCCTTTTGCCAACTACTGGATGCATAACGGATATATCAATGTTGACAATAAGAAGATGTCAAAATCTCTCGGCAATTTCTTTACTGTCCGTGATGTTGCAGAGCAGTACGGTTATGAACCGATACGCTATCTGATGATATCCTCTCAGTACCGCAGCCCGATCAATTATTCGATTGATATAATAAATCAGTGCAAGGCGTCGCTTGAAAGACTGTATAACTGCCGTGAGGATCTCGAATTCCTTGCCAAGAACAGCGAGGGAGGACTTAAAGACGGTGAGCAGGAGATAAAGGAAAAGCTTCTGAAGCACAAGGAAGAATTCATCCGTGTAATGGATGACGATCTGAATACTGCCGATGCTATTACAGCACTTTTTGAGCTTGCAAGGGATATCAATACAAATCTTAATCCTCAGACAAAACCCTCGAAGGAGCTTTGTGAATTTGCATTGTCTCTGTATAAAGAGCTTGCAGATGTTTTAGGCTTGCTTTATGTAAAAAAGGATGATGGTGTTGACGATGAGGTACAGTCACTGATAGATCAGCGTACTCAGGCAAGAAAGGATAAAAACTGGGCTGAGGCAGACAGGATCCGTGATGAACTGAAGGCAAGGGGTATTACAATAAAAGATACGCCCAACGGAACAATTATTGTTCAGTAAAATAAATAAGAACAGCTTTTTACGGGGCAGGATCCTCCGGAAAAGCTGTTCATTTTTTTGAGAGCAACATTATTTAACTAAGATATCTTTATTTGTCCGTAAATGATATTTTTGTCTATTGTCATTTTGATAGAAATTGATGTAAAATGAAGCGGAAATTTCGATGATAGTGCCGAAATTAGCAAAAAATTCCAAAAATATATAAATTTTTCATAAAAATTACTTGACAACTTGTAAAAAATGGTGTAGTGTTTAGAAGGACTTGACAAAGACTGGCTGAATTGTCAATCCTGACATTATCCCGATTGAACAGAATGAAATCGGACTATTTATTATTATTGATTATTCCTTTTCTTTCCTTTTTCCTTTTTTCTTTTTATTCCTTTTGGTAAACGGCACAGGGTTTAACTCTGTGCCGTTTACTGTTGCGTGATGAAAATGATGCTGTAAAAAAATTGATAAAAAATGTATAAAAAGTGTTTT
>DEHG01000023.1:0-357 GCA_002351795.1 Ruminococcaceae bacterium UBA2806
CTTTCAGCTTCTTCTTTTTTTTCGACAATTTCAGAATATTTGGGAGTGTCAAAAACTTTATGAAGCTCTAAACAGAACTGCATATAACTTACTGAATAATTCTTTATATCACGTTTTTTAAGCATCCTCATTATTCCCCTTTACCTGAATATCGGGCAGTTCAGCATTTTTAAATTCAAGCGGATCAATTATAGAAAGCTGACGCTTTATTATTCCCCTCATATGCTTTGCCGGATCAAGGCAATATTTTTTAAACATATCAGGCTCTATATCACATTCATTTCTTACATTCGGGAAAAGCAGTTTCAGATATGCAGTACAAAGACGCTTTATTGCTTCGGTATCTCTTGTTGCTGC
>DEHG01000023.1:431-770 GCA_002351795.1 Ruminococcaceae bacterium UBA2806
TCAGAAGCTTGTCAACCACTCCTTCTGTAAAGCGTCCCTATATAATCCGAGCACTGTTTCATAGCTTCTGAGCCTTTCACGTTTTCTGACACATTCGTCAGACCCAAAGAATATGACATACTTTTCTCTTGATTCCTTGCACTCCCGGATCCGGTTTTCGAGAGAACTCTTTTTTTCTTCAAATTCGCTCAGCTCCTTATTGAGCCTGCTGAGCTGTTTTTCAAGTCCTTCAGTTTCACCGGATATCCTTTCCTTTTTCTCATTCTGTATTTTCAGCTCGGAATTAAGAGCCGCCCGTCTTGAGCCTAATTTATCAAGCTCCTCTGTAATATTGTCTAT
>DEHG01000023.1:989-2941 GCA_002351795.1 Ruminococcaceae bacterium UBA2806
ACCTTGCTTATATCGCCCTCGATCATTCTGAGCGCCGCCTCCTTGGCAGCCTTTTCTTTAAGCGCTTCGGAATACAGCTTTGACAGCTCCTCAAATTTCTTTTCCTGGGCGGCTATATTTTGCTCCTCTTTGATTTTATTGTCTTCAAGCTCTTTATTTTCCCTGTTTTTCTCCTCAACTAACTCTTTTTTAAGGGTTATAGTTGTACGAAGAGCCTCTGTTTTGCCGAACACCTGCTCACACTGCTTTTCACATTCTTCGTGTTCATCTTCAACTGCTTTAAGCTCCTGCTCTTTTTGAGACAATTCCTTATTAAGTTCATCAAGCTTTTCAGCCGTATCTGTTTCCTTATCAATAAGACCCTCCAGATCAAGAAGAGCTTTTTTATTGCTTTCAGACATAGCGCAGGTGCTTTCAAGCTTTTCCTTTTGTTCATTTATCTCTGCGTTTAATCTCTCTGCTTCCTGTTTTGCAAGATTATGCTCATAAGCCACATCTGATAAACTGTTCCTGAGAGTATCATTTTCGCTTTTCTTCTGCCCGAGCATTTGCTTTTCTTTTCCTGAAGATCCTTTTCAACGTTATCAATTTTAGTAACATATTCCTCGATCTCTGAAATATCAGCGATCATCTTATTCAGTGAATCAGAAACCTTTTTAAGATTGTCTTTTCGCTTTTGCTGGCTGTTTCCGTTCAGCACTCCATCGGCAGGAACAGAAATAAGAGAACGGCATATTGATAACCAGCTGTTAACATCTGCATCCGACATCGGAAACTGTTCCAGT
The DNA here is from genome assembly GCA_002351795.1 of Ruminococcaceae bacterium UBA2806. Classification (GTDB taxonomy): domain Bacteria; phylum Bacillota; class Clostridia; order Oscillospirales; family Acutalibacteraceae; genus UBA1213. Next base: position 1,775 of record DEHG01000023.1, read on the forward strand.
TCATATCCTGTTTCACTCATTGTATCAAGGAGAATATCCAGTATCAGAAGAAGTACTTCCTTTAGTCTGAGATCCTTACTTGGAACATCATCCATTATTCTGAGGTCACTGCGTATCTTTTCATATTTCATATCCGACTGCCACCCCTTCTGCTATTAATTACGGTATTCTGAAAACAATCCCTGAATGTACTTAACTGTATCGTCTGATCCGCTTTCTCACTTATACCACGATGTGCGGGATCATTGCAATAGCTGAATAAAATATTTAAATATTTCAAATCCTTTGGCTATCTGATTCCTGCCGACCTCATTGTAGAAATCCTTGTCGCAGATACTTTCGGCGTGGCTGATACACAGATCGAACATCAGATACAGCATTTCTACGCTTACATCGTCCCAGCTGTTCCATTCCCTTTTTTCTGCAAGACCATAAAGGAAATTGCTTATCGTGCCGCTGTATATCGGATCCTCAAACATAAAATGAGGAAGATCGCTCTTTACATAATCAGACTGATAATTCGGCTCTCTGAAACGATTTATAATATATGAAAGCCGTTCAAGCTTGTTATCTCCTATACGATACTGATGTGATACAACAACATTTCTTAGCTTTTCTGCAAGAGCAGATATCAACGGATAGATATGCCCGTCGGTAAAATATCCTACATAAGCATATCTGTCATTTACTGTCCATTTCATATACAAAATATCAGGATCGGATGTACCTTCTTTTTGCACTACCATTTCCATCCACAGATACAGTTTAAGACTATGTATCACTGAGGCAAGCTCGGAACGCATTCTTCTTTGGTTAGGCAAATTTACAAAAGGTGAATCCTCGCTGTATTTTTTCCTGAAAGCGCTGTTGCCGTACCATATCCTGATTCAGTTATATTTTGTCGGCTATTTACTTTTATGCTAATAAGTGTTATACTATATAAAAGTTTATTATTTTGATGTTTCGGAGTTCTGAAACATAATTTTTTGAATAAAGAGGTGTCAACATATGAATAAAAGATTCAGAAAAGGTGCTATTGCAACTGCTATGACGGCTGTTATGGGACTAAGCGGATGTACAGGCGCTGCGCCTGCCGAACCTGCAGCAAATACAAGCGAAGTTACATCTGTTGTAAGTGTTGCAGAAAGCTCCGTTGAGTCATCTGCA
>DEHG01000023.1:3038-4907 GCA_002351795.1 Ruminococcaceae bacterium UBA2806
CACAAAGCTCCGTTCAGTCATCTGCTGAGAATTCCTTGCAGTCATCAGTTGCCTCTTCACAACAATCCTCGGAATATCAGCAGCCGGCTTCTTCAAGAACCGAATTTGAACCGAGTAATAATGTTCCTCTCGGAATATACGGACCGCCTAGTGATTTTGAGGAAAGCAGTCAGCAGTCAAAAGAATATGATCCTGAATCCGAAGAACCGGAAGATCTTTACGGGCCCCCGCCAGAGGAAGATTCTGAAGATTCTGTACCTGAGGCGCTTTACGGACCCCCGCCAGAGGAGACCTCACCACAGGAATCTGAATATTCTGAATACGAGGTGCTTTACGGACCGCCGTCAGTGTTCGGCTTGGATTATTGATGTCACAAGATAATGAGAGGTAATATAATGGATAATTCTAAAAAGATCGAACATCTTACAAGGCTTGCCGAATACCGTCATAAGCTGCGTTTACAGCCTGAACTTAAATATCTGTTCTTTGAGCTTACAATGCGCTGTAATGAACGCTGTCTTCACTGCGGAAGCTATTGCGGAGATGTAGAGTCTGAGGAACTGCCTGTAGAGGTATATTACAGGATACTCGATCAGGTAAAGCGGGATTTCAAAAAGCTTCCGATGATATGTATTACCGGAGGAGAACCGCTGCTCAGAAAAGAATTTTTTGATATACTGAATTATGCGAAAAAACTTGGCTACGGATGGGGAATGACCAGCAACGGAACACTTATAACTGACGAGGTTGCCGCTAAGCTGAAAGATGCTGGCATGAAAACAGTTTCTATAAGCATTGACGGTATGGAACAGTCGCATGATGCTTTCCGCAGAACTCCGGGCGGATATAAAAAGGCTGTAGCTGCGGTTAAAAATCTGCTTAAATATGATTTCCAGGCTGTACAGGTAACATCTGTTATCACAAAGAAAACTATAGGTGAGCTGGATCAGCTTTTTGCTCTTATGGAAGAGCTGGATGTGGATTCATGGCGTGTCGTAAATATGGAACCCATCGGAAGAGCCCTGCAGCTAAAAGACTATATGCTTGATAAGGACGATTACCGTTATCTTATTGAATATATCCGTTCCAAAAGAAAAGAAGGCTATCCTGTTACATACGGATGCAGTCATTATCTCGGTCTTGATTATGAAAGAGAAGTCAGAGACTGGTATTTTCTTTGTACAGCGGGCATATATACAGCAAGTATTATGGCAAACGGTGATATAGGCGCCTGTCTTGATATAGAAAGACGACCGGAAACTATTATGGGAAATGTTCTTGAGGATGATTTCACTTCTGTATGGCTCCGGGGCTTTGATATATTCCGCAAGCCGCTTTCAGACCTGAATGAGGAATGCAGCCGCTGTGATTCAAGATATTTCTGCGAGGGCGGCGCTCATCACAGCTGGGATTATGAAAACAACAAGCCCCTTGTATGCTTTAAAAATATTCTGTTCTGATATATCTTAGGGAACACTGAATAAACAGGTTTTTGTAGTTTTAAGTAAGACGCCAAAATCCGGTTATCATTATTTTTCTGAAAAATACAGACTGTCACACTGCGTATTGTTTTTGACGCTTGTGTGACAGTCTTTTTATATAGGCGGCAAGGGATCAATTCACAAGCTGACAGTGCATTTACGTAAGATCAAGAAAGTGAAATAAAATCAGTTAAAAAATACACAGTAAACCTATTGACAAGATAGGTGTTATATGCTACAATAATGAAAAGCTTACAGGTTATAGCTTGAAGCTATAAGGCATCATTGAAAATCTTATATCATAGATCCGGAATGCGGACGATCACCGTACAAATTCCTGTATCATGACAGATTTTATGGACTGCCTTTAGGGCATCTCTAAAAACTT
>DEHG01000127.1:0-1153 GCA_002351795.1 Ruminococcaceae bacterium UBA2806
TTTTTCCGGTGAAATATCTCCTGTACCGCTTTTGCTTTTAAGAAACAACTTATTACCCTCAACAAGCTTTTTCACCGCAAGCTCTGCGCTTATACCTTTTACATCAGACATTTTTATTCACTCCAGTTCTTCATAAATTTTTCATCGCACCTGTAGCGGTTGACGGAAAGCATTTCCAGATCTTCAGATGTAAATCCTTCATAATACAAATGTGTATCAATATCATCTTTCATAATTATATCCCCTTTCTCAGTTTACGATCGCAGTCTATAATCAGTATATCTGTATTTTTGAAGTATGTCAATAAAAATATAAATAAATTATTATGATAATATCTTGACTCATTCAAACTATAGTTGTATAATGTAACTATAGTTAGATTCGAAAAACGCTATATTATTATGTAGTGTGTTGCTTTTTGCATGATGTGAAAATAAAAAGATGAATGGAGGATGTAACGTGAAAAAATTAATAATAATCTCATTATTGACAGCAATGCTTACTGTAACAGCGGCAGGCTGCAACAATACCGAAGCTTCTGAGGAAAGACAAGTGTCAGTACCTGTGACGCAGGTACAGCCGACGACCGAAGTAAGCGAGACCTCCAAGGGGATCACGGCGCTGTATGTAAGTCCGGATTCATGTAAGATCAAGATAAGCGAAAAAAGACTCATTTCCGTAAGTTCAGATAAGGGGGCAGAGCTTTCCTCTGATTTGGTTTGGTCTTGCGATGATGAAAGCATTGCAACCGTAGATACGTCCGGTAATGTAATCGGCAAAGCACCGGGAGATTGTGTTATAACCGTATTCCGCAGAGATCAGCCTTCTGTTAATGTAAAAATTCCGATTACCGTAAAGCCAAATGAAGAAAGCAATCCTTCACAAAGTTCTCAGGTTCAGAATATAGAGAATAATCAAACTGATCAGAACAGTCTTAACAATCAAAACGGTCAGACATCGACAGTTAATGAAGGTGGAGGAAGTACTACAATAATAAATGTTATACCTCCGAGCGGATATGTACCTTACACCATACCAAAGCAGTACACTTACTACTACTATAGAAATAATTTCAGCTATTCCAATCCGGCAGACGGCTATGTAATATACGCAATGGTAAGCAATTATTTGTCTGATGCCGATGTCTCGAGAA
>DEHG01000127.1:1186-6299 GCA_002351795.1 Ruminococcaceae bacterium UBA2806
AATGATGATAAATGCTATTTATGCTAAACATGGATATATTTTTAAGGATGCTGAAGTCAGACAGTTTTTTGAAACACAAAACTGGTATAACTCTGTTTACGGCAAAACATCAAGTATGGATACTGTGTCTAAAAGAATTGATGCAGTGAGTATGGACAGATACAATCTGAACATTCTGTTGTCTATCCGATAATTTTTTAAATCAAATCATAAGTAAACGCCCCGTACTTGCTTAAAAGCAGTCGGGGCGTTTATATTTCGATTATTTATTTTTTATAAAAATTAATACGAATAAGGTTTAAGTTTTAATTTCAATCCGTAATACTCTGCTATTGCATCAGCATCAGCTTGTCCGATCAGCTTTAGCTTTTCGTCATCCTTCAGTATAGCATTATCATTAATATTATCCATAAAAGCATGTTCAACGATCACAGACGGTCTGCCGTAATCAATATTATAACTCAGTAAATAATACTTATCCTTCACAGTACCATCGTCATAATATCCTTTATCTTCATTTTGTTCACTTAAAATCACACCCATTGACCCTAAATCAACAGCACTTGTAACATGATCTATAATCATATTCCCGAGTCTTTCACATTCATCCCTGTATTTTGGATAATTAGTTACATATACAGATATTCCATTTGCCTCTGCTCCTAATTCTCCGGTACTTGCATTGCAGTGCAGACTTATAAAGAAATCTGCATTTTTTTCTTCTGCAATATATGCCCGTCTGTGTATGCATTCACTTTCTCCTGTAAACATTCCGTCCGTATTCGGGCAAACCTCGTCATATCGTGTAAGATATGGTGTAATTCCCTCATACTCCGATAGTCTCTTATAACAAGCTATACCTATTTTCAGATTAAGTATCTGCTCATTTACGCCAAGCTCAGGATTTTCTCTGTCATCCTTGTCATCGTGACCCGGATCAAGCACAACAACAATATCACCGCTGTTTTCCTCACTTTTTTTAATGACCTGATTTTCAGACTCATCAGTCTGACTTGCCAATTCATCAGACTGACTTTCTGTTTCAGTACAGCTGATTATTGATTCATCGGTCTGACTTTCCGTCTTATCAGACTTATCCCCTGATTTATCAGTTTTACTTTCTAAATCATCATTATTGCTCCCCAGCTCGGAATAAGTATTTTCTGTACTTTCCAAATTACCGGCATCATCAATACTTTGTGTGGAAGATACAATACTTTTAGCATCTGAAGTGTTTGAAGAAAGATCAGATTCCGTAGACTGACCACATCCAACAGCAGTAACTGAAATACATCCAGTCAGAAACACCGGCAAGATCATTTTTGAAAAAGTAGATTTTCTCAATGAAATAACCTCCTTATAATATTTTATAAAAAATAATTATTCAGTATTGTATCATATTTCACATAAAAAATCAATATTTTTAACCGTTCTATCCTAAAAAATTCAATTTTCTTAATAAAAACCAAATATCATTTCATACATAACTTAATCTGATAATCTTCATGACTAATACTTGTTTTTTTAAATCAATTATACTCAACACCTAAAACTTTGAGCAGATAGGACTCCATGATAAAATCACAATTTGAGAGAATAGCTATTCTGATTTAATGTTCTGAGTCATATTTTAGAAACATTATCCACTTTGCTGTCAAAAGGTGGAAACCACAAGGGGGTGCGTGCCCGCACAGGGCATAATGCGCTTTAGTTCATAAGCTGTTCAACTTTAAACCCGCAAAACTGTTTTATCAGCAATGTGCTGCTAAACTTAAATATTACGGGGGCGGCGGCTCGCCGCTTGCAATCCCCTTTCCTTAACCCCCGCAGCATTCCAAATTTTAATAGCTAAAATTACTTTAAAAACATAGTTTACAAACATAATGCATGCTCAGTTTCTGATATAGGTGAGAAATCTGATATGACTGAGTGGCTAAAATTGCACTCTTACTGATACAAACTTGCTCAATGTTTTTGCATTCGAGTATAACTTAGTTCATGATAATAGAAAACTACTAACAACAATGTTAAAAAAATTGCCCGCAACACTTGAAGATAGTCTTTAAAAGTGGTAAAATAAGTGTTGGTTGTTGACTGTTGCTATTACGTTTTCACTGAACTGACAGCTGACAACAAATATTAACAACTTAAACCGGAGGAATATAAATGAAAAATACAGAAAAAAATCTGGACACGATAAAGGCACTATGTACTAATCGTGGATTCGTATATCCCGGCTCTGAGATATACGGAGGTCTTGCCAATACCTGGGATTACGGCCCCCTTGGTGTTGCTCTTAAAAATAATATCAAAAATGCATGGCTTAAAAAGTTTGTTCAGGAAAACAAATACAATGTCGGTCTTGACTCCGCCATCCTTATGAATCCGCAGACATGGGTGGCTTCCGGTCACCTCGGCGGCTTTTCCGATCCGCTTATGGACTGCAGAGAATGTAAAACCCGCCACAGGGCAGATAACCTTATCGAAGAATTTGACGGCACCAATGTTGCAGGCTGGTCAAATGAACAGCTTTCCGCTTACATAAGTGAAAAGAAAATTCCCTGTCCCAAGTGCGGTAAGCATAACTTCACCGATATCCGTCAGTTCAACCTTATGTTCAAGACTTTCCAGGGCATTACCGAGGACAGCAAGGATACTCTTTATCTGCGTCCCGAAACAGCTCAGGGTATTTTCGTAAACTTTGCAAATATACAGAGAACTACAAGAAAGAAAGTTCCCTTCGGCGTTGCTCAGATAGGCAAGTCTTTCAGAAACGAGATCACTCCCGGCAAGTTTATTTTCCGTGTCCGTGAATTTGAACAGATGGAGCTTGAATTCTTCTGCGAACCCGGCACCGATCTTGAATGGTTCGATTACTGGAGAAGCTTCTGCCGTGACTGGCTGTATTCACTCGGTCTTAAAGAGGAAAACCTCAGACTCCGTGACCATGATCCCGAGGAGCTTTGCTTCTATTCAAAGGCTACAACGGATTTTGAATATCTGTTCCCGTTCGGCTGGGGCGAGCTTTGGGGCGTTGCCGACAGAACTGATTATGACCTTACTCAGCATATCAATACAAGCGGCAAATCTCTTGAATATTTTGACCCGACTACAAATAAGAAATATATCCCCTATGTCATTGAACCGTCTCTCGGCGTAGAAAGACTCTTCCTTGCAGTTATGACAGAGGCTTATGACGAGGAAAAGATCGACGAAAAGGATACAAGAACTGTCCTGCGCTTCCATCCTGTTCTTGCACCTGTAAAGGCTGCCGTTCTTCCGCTTTCAAAGAAGCTCGGCGAACAGGCTGAAAAGGTATTTGAAATGCTCAGCAAGGACTTTATGGTAGAATATGACGATACAGGCTCTATCGGCAAGCGTTACCGCCGTCAGGATGAGATCGGTACTCCCTTCTGCATCACATATGATTTTGACAGCATTGAGGATAACTGCGTGACCGTCCGTGACAGAGATACTATGGCTCAGGAAAGAATTTCCATCGACAAGCTCAGAGATTATATTGCAGCAAAAATGGAATTCTGATTTTAGGGTGATTCAAATGGCTTCAAGCAAAGATTATCTTGAATATATTCTTGAACAGTTATCGGATACGGATGAAATTACATTCAGAGAGATGATGGGCGAATATATCATTTATTACAAAGGCAAAATAATCGGCGGCATATATGACGACAGGTTCCTTGTCAAGCCTGTCCCGTCAGCAAAGGCTCTCATGCCGTCTGCACCGCTTGAAATACCATATGAGGGCGCAAAAGAAATGCTTCTTGTTGAGGATATCGACAACAGGGAATTTCTCAGCAAACTGGTAAATGCTATGTATGATGAGCTGCCTGCACCTAAACCTAAAAAGAAAAAACAGAATAAATGATTTTGCGGGGACTGTTTCGGCAGTCCCTTTCTGCAAAAAAAGGAGTTGTATCTGTATTGAAAGCACTTGTAATAAACTGCTCCCCTGTCAGAACGGGCGCAACAGCTAAGATCGTCAGAATAATTACAGAAAAGCTTTCGGAAAAATATACGGCAAAAAGCAAATGACTTTGGTTAATAAATTTGTCGCTGAAATAGAATTAAAATGAAATTCTGTTTTTAAAAACTTGCAAATATGATTGACAAGGGTATTTTTTGGTACTATAATATATTTGTATTCAATATGAAAGGAAGTCCTTATTATGGCAAAGAAAAATATAGACTGGGAAAATCTCTCTTTCGGATATATCAAAACCGATAAGAGATTTGTTTCAAATTTCAAAGACGGAAAATGGGATGACGGCGCCCTGATCGAGGATGATATGATCACAATGAGCGAATGTGCCTGCGTTCTCCAGTATTCACAGACGATTTTTGAGGGTCTGAAAGCATATACTACTGCTGACGGTAAAATAGTTCTTTTCCGTCCCGATCTTAATGCTGAAAGACTTGCAAATTCTTCAAGAAGAATGGAAATGCCCGTTTTCCCCGAAGATAAATTCGTTGACGCTGTTGTTCAGACAGTAAAGGCAAATGCAGATTATGTTCCTCCCTACGGCACAGGCGCAACTCTGTATGTACGTCCTTATATGTTCGGCATTAACCCCGTTATCGGCGTTAAACCCGCTGAGGAATTCCAGTTCAGAGTATTCACTACTCCCGTTGGTCCTTACTTCAAGGGCGGCGCTAAGCCTATCACTATCAAGATCAGCGACTTTGACAGAGCTGCTCCGCACGGTACAGGCAATATCAAGGCAGGTCTTAACTATGCAATGAGTCTCCATGCTATTGTTACAGCTCATAATGAGGGCTTTGCAGAGAATATGTACCTTGACGCCCAGACAAGAACAAAGGTCGAGGAAACAGGCGGCGCTAACTTCCTCTTCATTACAAAGGACAATAAGATAGTTACTCCTAAGTCAGGCAGTATCCTTCCGTCTATTACAAGACGTTCTCTTATGTATGTTGCCAAGGAATATCTCGGTCTTGAGGTCGAGGAAAGAGAAGTATTCAAGGAGGAACTCAAGGACTTTGCTGAATGCGGTCTTTGCGGTACTGCTGCCGTTATTTCCCCTGTCGGAAAGATCAACGATCACGGCGAAGAGATCTGCTTCCCCAGCGGCAT
>DEHG01000142.1:0-122 GCA_002351795.1 Ruminococcaceae bacterium UBA2806
CCTCTCTTGAAGCGCAGGTGCTTTCCGCCGAGTTCATCTTCTATGAATGTTTTAAGACCGCTTGAAGTAATGGAATCTGTAACGACCATTCCGCCCTTGGTGCCTTCAAGAGCAATAGCAGC
>DEHG01000142.1:315-3077 GCA_002351795.1 Ruminococcaceae bacterium UBA2806
TGGTTCGGGAACATTCCGTCGGGCTGCAGGAACTGACTTCCTCTTATGTCTGCGCCGAGCAGTTCAAGAACATCGGTTGCAAAGAAGCCGCCTACGCCGTTTCCTGCGTCAACAACGATCTTGAAGCCCTTGAGCGGATGGTGATAATCTTCTTTGGAATTAACAGCCTTTTTGATCTTTTCACGCAGATTGAAAGCATAGCGGTTCATATAATCGCTGTCTATTCTTCTGCCGCCGCTTACTCTTGCGGGAGCCTTGCCGTTCTGTGCGTTTTCAAGGATAGCTTCAATATCCTCGCCGTTAAGACCGCCCTCACCGGTGAAGAATTTAAGACCGTTCCTGTAATAGGGGTGATGACTTGCAGTGATCTGTACAGCGCCGTCGCACTGCATATCAACGGTTGTCATAAACATTGCCGGAGTAGAGGCAAGGTCAAGATCATATACGCATACGCCTGCATTAGTCATGGTTTCTGCTGCAAGATCCAGTATATGTTTGCCTGAGATCCTTGAATCTCTGCCTATGGAGACAGTAAGATCCTCAGCGGGAATATTTTTCTTTGCGGAGAGCCAGAGAACGAAACCGTTCACCATAGCTGTAATTACATCATCAGTCAGATCGGCTTTGAATTCGGGGGTATTGACTGCAATACCTCTGATATCGGTGCCGCTTTTAAAATGCATCCATTTTTCGTTTAACATAGTGATTCTCCTTTTTTATTATTCAGCCGTCCGGAAAAACCGTTACGGCAGTTTTAGCAGTTTAATCAGTACCGTCTTTGAAATCATACTTATCCTTTGTCTTTTTCAGCTCTATAGACATAATTGTAACGCCTTCATATTCCTGAGAAAGAGTCAGCTTATTATTGTCAACGGAATATTTAAGATCGGATTTTTTCTCATTTGAGCCTATTTCCTTCCAATTAAGGGTGCATACATTGTCTTTGAGGCTGTATGTACCGTATATTTCAAGTTCATGTGAAAGCTGGCAGAATGTGCCGTCATTGCTGAAATTCAATGTATACGGGTAAACCGTATCCTGTTTTTTCAGAAGCCATGAACCTGTAAGCTTTTTATCCTCCTTGAAGTTTTTCGGAGCGGCAGGCTTTGCATTTTCCTCGGACGGTGTAAGGGACCATACATAATAGATCTTGTCTTTCGTTTCGATAAAGCCTGTATTCTTTTTACGTTTCTTTATTTCTTCGGCATTACCGGATTTAAGATCGGGTTCATAGAAAAGCCCTGAAAGATCTGTAAGCTGCAATGTTCTTCCCGTAAATACATTTCCGCCGAATTCATAATTGAACTTATATACAAAGGGCTTTCCGTTGAGGTTCATGTTCATCATGAGCATGGGCTTTCCGTCATCGCTTTTCATATAGGAGCCGTCTTCTTCTTTAAGGGAAAGTCTGCCTATATAAACAGTATTGCTGGTCTGAAGCCTTACCTTTTCATCTTTAAAGTTCAGGTTGAAATGCATGGTGTTCTTGCCGTCAAGAGTCTTGACATCAAGTCCCCATACGCCTTCGATATTTGTGTTGAAAAAGCAAAGCTTGACGCCGAAGAAAATAACAGCCGCAAGGAATATACAAGCTGCAATATAAAGCGGCGCATGATATTTGCGGGGCTTTTCCTCAGCAGCGGTTTCGGTATCTGCTTTCTCTGATGCTTCTCCCTCAGCGGCAGTTTCGGTATCTGCTTGCTCTGATGCTTCTGCCTCGGCAGTTTCGGTATCTGCTTGCTCTGTTGCTGCTTCTGCCTCAGACATTGTATCGTCTGATCCGTATGAATCGGCTGCTGCTTCCTCTGCGGAATTTCCGGCAGCGCCGAGCTGATTTTCGTCTTCTGTCATTAAAATATGCCTCCTGTATGAAATTGAGGAAAACACAAAATACTGTAAGGAATAAATACTTAAAAATATAATTAAAGTCTGTGTCAGCATATAATGTATTTCCTCAGGTATAATATTATTGTAACGTAATTTGAAAGAGTTTACAAGACTAATCATTAATATTTTTATAGTTTTTTTACCCTATAATTGGATGGTTGGTGGATTTAACAAAAAAATAATGCCCCATGAATAATATATCGTTATCGGATATTAAAAAAAATTGCCGGATTTCAAACTAATTGTTGAAACATGAAATAAAATGTGGTATGATATATATGTAAGTATATTGGTGTAGTATCCTGTTTTTTGTGACAGAAAAAAATCAGCAACGTGTTTGTACTGCAGCATATTATATTTGGGGAGGTTTTATAATGGACATTAATTCTGTTTATGAAATGTGGAAGACGAGCGCAAATGAGGATAAGGATCTGACAGAAGAACTTGAGAGAATTAAGGAAAACGAAAAAGATATTTATGAGAGATTCTATACCGAGCTGAAATTCGGAACAGCAGGACTCAGAGGTGTTATCGGCGCAGGTACCAACCGCATGAATATATATACTGTACGCCGTGCAACTCAGGGACTTGCAAACTTTTTGAATAAGAAATATGAAAAAGCTTCTGTAGCGATTTCGTACGATTCCAGAATAAAGGCTGATCTCTTTGCAAAAGAGGCAGCAAGAGTTCTTGCCGCTAACGGCATAAAGGCGTATATCAGCAGAGAACTTGAGCCAACGCCTGTTGTATCATTTGCTGTAAGAGAGTTGGGCGCACAGGCAGGTATTATGGTAACTGCAAGCCATAATCCGGCAAAATATAACGGTTATAAGTGCTACGGCAGCGATGGCTGTCAGATGACTGACAATAATGCG
>DEHG01000142.1:3132-7178 GCA_002351795.1 Ruminococcaceae bacterium UBA2806
GTAAGCTTTGAGGACGGTCTTGCCAGCGGCATGATCGAATGGATAGGCGATGACCTTTATGAGAAATACCTTGCAAAGGTTCAGGAGCAGTCCATTAATCCGGGTTCATGTAAAGGCTCGGGACTCAAAGTAGTATATACCCCGCTCAACGGCGCAGGCAATAAGCTTGTAAGAGAGATACTTGCAAGAAACGGCGTAGAAGATGTTACAGTTGTTCCCGAGCAGGAAATGCCGGACGGCAATTTCACGACCTGCCCATATCCGAATCCTGAAATAAAGGAAGCACTGGCGCTTGGTCTGGAGCTTTGTGAAAAAGTCAAGCCGGATCTCCTGCTTGCGACCGATCCCGACAGTGACCGTGTGGGAATTGCCATCAAGACTGAAAATGGTTATCGTCTTGTATCCGGAAACGAGACAGGCATTATGCTTATGAATTATATTCTGAGCTGCCGCAAGGAAAACGGTACGCTTCCCGAAAAGCCTGTTGCAGTCAAGACGATAGTTACAAGCAAGCTTGTTGACAAGGTTTGCGAAAAGTATGGCTGTGATCTTAAAACTGTACTTACAGGCTTCAAATATATCGGTGAGCAGATACTTTTCCTTGAACAGAAAAATGAGGAATACAGATATGTATTCGGTTTTGAGGAAAGCTACGGATATCTTGCAGGATCATATGTAAGAGATAAGGATGCTGTTGTTGCGTCAATGCTTATCTGTGAAATGGCTGCATATTACCGCAAAAAAGGAAAAACTCTCGATCAGGTCATAAACAAACTTTATGATGAATTCGGCTATTATTACAACAAGACGGAAGCATTTGAATTTGAGGGTTCTGAGGGTATGAAGACAATGGCTAATATCATGTCAACGCTCCGTCAGTCTCATCCTAAGGAGATAGCAGGCTTTAAGGTGACAAGGGCTTCCGATTATCTCAATTCCAGGACAAAGGATATTGAGACAGAAAAAGAAAAAGACATTGACCTTCCGAAATCAAATGTTCTTGCATATGAGCTTGAGGGCGGCGGATCCGTAATAGTACGTCCTTCAGGTACAGAGCCGAAGATCAAGGTATATATTACATCAGTGGGAGAATCTGAAAAAGACGCAGTAAGTCTTGCAGATAAAATGATATCTTCTGTTATTAAAACTCTCGGTATACCCGAAAAGAAAGACAAAAAATAATAAATAAAAAGCAATTTTCAGAATATAAGCATATCAATAAGGCTGTTGCACCGGATAAGTGCAGCAGCCTTTTTTGAACTATTAACTATTATAAAAAGCAGCATGGAGCTGTCACACTTATAAGTGCAGCAGCTCCATGCTTAGGAGAAATTATGAAAAATACTGGTGTATTCTTGTAATCAGCCCATTCCGAAGAAATCTTCAAAGTTTCCTCCGTTTCCGCCATAATAGTAATTGTTGTTGTTCTGCTCCTGCCTGCTGTCCTGCTGAGTGTCATCGACCTGCTTTTCATCAAGCGTAGCATTGATAGTCTCTTCCTTGCCGTCACGCTCGATCTTGATAGTAACCTCTGTTCCGGCTTTGAGCCTTGAAACAGCAGAGGTAAGATCAGAACCCTGGGAAATTGTCTTACCGTTGAATTCAACGATCATATCACCGACCTTCAGACCTGCCTTTTCAGCTGCAGAGCCTGATGTTACAGCGGAAACATAAACGCCGTACTTATCAACTCTGTACATGAATTTGGCGTTATCTGTGCTTACGGTAACGATATTTATGCCGAGATTTCCTCTGCCTGTAACATGACCGGCTGTTTTAAGGTCATCGAGAATGTCAAGTACATCATTTATCGGTATTGCATAGCCCAGACCTTCGACAGATGTACCTGAGCTTGAAGTGCTTGATTTTGCAACAACAATGCCGACAAGGTTTCCGTTTGCGTCAAACAGACCGCCGCCTGAATTGCCGGGGTTGATAGCCGCATTTGTCTGGAGAAGATTCATTGTTTTGCCGTCAATTTTTATCTCTCTGTCAAGAGCGCTTATGATACCGTTAGTGACTGTACCGCCGAGACGTCCGAGCGGATTGCCTATTACAATTGCATCCTGACCGACATTGAGCTTTGAGGAATCACCGAATGCCGCAGTTGTAAGACCTTTTTCCTCGATCTTGATCAGTGCGATATCAAGTGTAGCATCCTTGCCAATAACCTTTGCCTCATATGTCTTTGAATTTGTAAGACGTACAGTTATCGTTGTTGCGTCCTCAATAACATGATTGTTTGTAAGAATGTATCCATCCTCGGATATGATAACACCGCTTCCTGCGCCCTGACTTATATACTGTCCGTAAAAACTATTGTATTCGGTGCTTTCGGTAGTTATCTCAACAACGGAATCCTTTACCTTTGCAGTAGCCTCCTGTATCGTTGTAGGCTTGATATCATCATCGCTTGCCTTTGTGATATTCAGAGATCCGCCTTTGTTAGAACTGCTTTCGGATTTATCTGAATTGCTTTTATTTTCTGATTTGGAAGCTGTTGAAGAAGTCTGAATAGTATCTGCCGTCTGATCGCTGCCGGATGCAAGACGTGAGCCTAAGATACCGCCGCCGATACCAACGCAAAGCGCAAGTGCAAGTGTTCCTGCTACAAGAGCGACTGTTTTGCCTTTGCCGGAAGACTTTCTGGGTTTTGCGGGGTGGTTCATGACATTATACGGTTCTGAATATACAGGAGGCTGATAGCCTGTGCTGCTGTATCCGGTGTTCTGAGCTGTATAGCCTGAGTTATACTGCGGATAGCTGCCTGAATAGGTATTAGCGTTGTATGCAGGATTTGCAGCTGTCTGTGTATTCTCCTGGGCCGGCTGAGCAGTATTGTCAGAGCTGTAAGAGGAGCTATGTGAGTAAATTTCCTCTGAGCTGCTGTCTGCCTTTGCTTCGGCTGCCTGATCTGCTGTCGGATAACCGTGAGTATATCCGTTATCCTGTCTGTCATATGTTCTCTCGCTTTCATAGTTGTTATTCATTTCTTTGTTTTCCATAATTGACCCTCCATAATAATTATTATAATCAATTGCTTTCGCTGTATGATTACTTTTCTTTGATGATGCTATTATACACCATCCTTGTTCATAATTTGCTAACAAATATCGTAAGTTTTTGAAATAATTTATTAAGTCTCTCTTAAATACCGTCAAGATTATTTTAAGGTATGTTTAAGACTGTTTTAAGATTATTTCAATGTTTGTCTGTGTTTATTTATGATATGTCTGTCATGAGATGATATATCATAGAAAAACACAGCATTATTCTTATCAAGCTATTAACCCGACCTGATATTTCACAGGTCGGGAGAAAGCTTATGTATAAGATGATACCGGCATCAAGCCTTTGCGTCTGCCTTTTTCTCATCCTCTTTGAGTGCTTCTTCTACGATCTCAGGAAGGACAGATGTGCAGTGGGGGCAGCGTGTAGCCTTTATATCTATTTCGCTGAAACAGAAAGGACATTCCTTTGTTGTGGGAGCTTCCTCTTCTTCCTCACCCTTCTTGAGAGCCTTCGGAAGAGTCATGATCTTATTGACAGCCTTTACCATAATAAAGATTATGATAGCCATAATAAGGAAATTGATAATGGCAGCTGCAAACTTGCCGAAGTCGATAGGACCTGCTTTCAAAGCGCCTGTAACCTTCGTGAAGTCAAGATTTCCTGTTTCGGGATCTTTAAGATCCATACCTGTAACAGTAGCGAGCAGCCAGCTTATACCCGGCATGATAACATCATCACAAAGAGAAGTTACTATGGATCCGAAAGCGCCGCCGATGATAACACCGACTGCAAGATCCATTACATTGCCTCGCATGACAAATTCTTTGAATTCCGTAATTAGTTTACCCATTTTTCTACCTCCGATAATAAAAATTTTTCAGACGTGATTCCGTTTCGTCTGATAATAATTAACATAATTATTATAGCACATAATGGTAGTATAAGTAAATAAAAAATTATAAAAATTTGTCGGATTTTTTAAAAAAATGTCATATGTTCAAAGGACGTCCTGAAAGCCTCAGAACGTCCGGAAA
>DEHG01000147.1 GCA_002351795.1 Ruminococcaceae bacterium UBA2806
TCCGAATTTGAAGCAAAGACGGGTCTGACTGCACAGCAATTCAGCTAAAGCAGATACGCAAACTGCACCGGCTTGTAATTAAAATAGTTTGAAACAAAACAGGACAAACATAATAACAATGACACAGGCAAAGGATCAAAAGCGTTCGATCCTTTGCCTGTATTATTTTGAAAAACAGCTTGACTAATGCAGTGAAACAATATATAATGTATATATCGTATATATACAATTTAGGAGGTCGTTATGGACATTATAATCAGCAATTCCTCCGGCAAGCCGATATATGAACAGATAACATCCCAGATAAAGGAAATGATAATGAACGGAACTCTCAAAGAGGGCGATTCCCTGCCGTCAATGAGAAATTTAGCTCAACAGCTCCGTATCAGTATTATTACGACCAAGAGAGCCTATGAGGAACTGGAACGTGACGGCTTTATAGATACCTTTACGGGAAAGGGCAGTTTTGTCAGCCGGCAGGATCAGGAATTTCTCAGAGAGGAGGGACTGAGACAGATAGAACAGAATCTTACTCTTGCAGTAGAAAAGGCAAAACAATGCGGCGTACAGCTTAATGAGCTTCAGGATATACTTAAAATGCTTTATGAGTAAACAAAACTTTGTCTGTATGAAGAAAGATCATAAACAGTGGAGGTCGTGGAAGTTATATATAAAAGTCGCTATAGGCGAAAAATTATAGAAAAAATACTATATAGAGACTTTATGTAATGACCTTCACGACCTCCACAGGAAGAATAGCATGAGGAGAATGAATATGAAAGATTTTAAGAATGCAATTGAGATAAACGGACTTACAAAGAAATATGACGGATTTACTCTTGATAATATCAGTTTCAATGTTCCGAAAGGCAGCATAATGGGCTTTATCGGTCAGAACGGCGCCGGAAAGACAACTACGATAAAGCTTCTTCTTAATCTGATAAAAAGAGACAGCGGTACAATAAAAATGCTCGGGCTTGATAATATTGAGCATGAAAGAGAAGTGAAGGGTCAGATATCCGCTGTTTTTGACGAACTGCCTTTTCATGACTTGTTGAATGCAAATCAGTTATCCGTGATACTTTCAGATATTTTTGAGGGATGGGATAAAAAGACCTACTTTGATTATCTTGACAGATTTTCGCTGCCGAGAAAAAAGAAATTCGGTGAATTTTCAAAGGGTATGAAAATGAAACTCCAGATATCAGCAGCGCTGTCGCATGGCGCAAGACTGCTGATAATGGATGAGGCGACAACAGGACTTGACCCTGTTGTAAGAAATGAAATACTTGATATATTTCTTGAATACCTGCAGGACGAAAATAATTCCATCCTGCTCTCGAGCCATATTACAACAGATCTTGAAAAGATAGCGGACAGCGTTACATTTATCGACAAGGGCAGGATACTGCTGACCGGCAGCAAGGATGAAATGGTGGAAAACCATGCCCTTATCAAATGCAAAAAATCAGAGTATATGGATATTGAGCCAAAGGATATCATTAGCGCAAGACTGACGGATTTCGGCGCAGAGGTTATGATATCCGACAGAAAAGATATCGCTTCAAAATACAGCGGTCTTACGATTGATAATACAACGCTTGAGGAGATCATGCTGTTCTATGTAAGACGTGATAAAAGGGAGTGGAAATAATGAAGGGGCTTATCTATAAAGAGATCGTTCTGACGAAGAAACCGCTTATAATGGGATTGATATACAGTCTCATGGCTGCTGTAATGCTTCTTCTTGTAAGGATAAGCATGATATGCGGCAACCTTGCAAACAGTGAATCCCTGCCAAGTTTACAAAGAAATGATTATATCTTTCATTATATACCATGTATCATATTCATATGCGCACTTGCCGGAAACAGCGGGGATATCTATTCGGACGA
The DNA here is from genome assembly GCA_002351795.1 of Ruminococcaceae bacterium UBA2806. Lineage (GTDB taxonomy): Bacteria > Bacillota > Clostridia > Oscillospirales > Acutalibacteraceae > UBA1213. Next base: position 1,896 of record DEHG01000147.1, read on the forward strand.
CAAAACAGGCTGGTCAAAATTTATCAGTACAACAACAGTAACTCCACAGCAAACAGTACTGTCAAAAATGATATCCAAGACATTGATAATATCTGCCGCTTATATACTAAGCCTGATATATATTGTCATTTTTTGCCTGTCTTCAGGTGACAGACTTACAGCGGATATGATAGGAAATATTACCTCAATATTTTTTTCAGCCATCGCCGTTACGCTTTTCAATGTAATGTTTGCTTTTATTTTAAAGAAAAAACAGATCGTTGATTTTATATTTTCGGCAGTTTTCGGCGGCTTTGGAATGGCATTGACTGTATCAATGCTTACAAAGCTTGACTCAATGGAAAATGCAGGCGATGATTTTGGCCCGCTTGATTTTTTCCGCACTGAATACGGCGGAATAGGAAAGTATTTTCTTATAATAGCATTACTGCTTGCAGTAATATCGGCAGTAAGCTGTTACTTTTTGTCAGTAAAGTTCATTATAGGGAGGGAAGAATAATGTTCGGATTGCTTTACAAGGAGGTAATTGTACATAAAAAGCAGCTTATTATGATATCTCCTGTAATTATCTTCTTTACCGGATGGTGTATAGTTCCCAGTATAACTACTCCCGATCTTAACGAGTGGGAGCTGATACTGGTGCTTACCCTTTGCAGCATAATGACAATACTTACTCTTGCAATGCTTGAGATGGGCATTTTTGAAGCTGACGAAATAAAAAAATGGCAGGCATATATTGCGTCAACGCCCGACGGGATAAAAAATCAGATTGCGTCAAAATATGTTTTCAATGCTGCTCTTTCCTGTTCTGTTGTGTCTTTGCTTACTATCGTATATCAAGCTGCCGGAGCTATAAACGGGACGGATGCGACCATTGGTATAATTATTCTTATGCAGCTTTTATGGATACAGCTTCTGATCCGGGCATTGGAGACCCCGTTTATAATTTGCTTCGGCAGCAAGCAGGGAAATCTTATAAGAATGATAATTATGGGTGCAGCGATATTTGCATTTATAGTATACGGTCTTTTCGGTGATCTTTCCGTATTCGGTTCACTCAAGGATTTTCTTGAATGGATGGTAGATTTCCTCACAAAGAGCAACAACTATATCCTTATGCTTACTCCTGCTGTGACATGGATACTATATTACATTTCCTACCGCATTTCGTGCATACTGTATCTGAAAGGGGGAGAGAATTATGACAAATAAAAAGCTTGCCGCAAAGCGTCTGATAATATTTCTTCTCCTGTCATTCGGGATGACATATGCATTGTTTTTCATCTACATTATCAATATCGGCTGGACAATGGACAGCAGCTGGTACGGTGTTATGACTGCTTCCGGGATGTTGATGCCTGCCGCCGCAAATATTCTTACAAGGATAATAACAAAGGAAGGCTTTGAAAACAGCTTTCTTCGCATGAAGATAAGCGGCAATATCAGATATTTTGCGATCGGTCTGATATTACCGGTATTCAGCGGGGTTATTATTTCAGTCGTGGTATGTATGACCATTCTTCCGAAAGGAAGTCTCGGTAATATGTTCAGTAATATTGATGCTGCATACTTTTTCAGCATAATTACATATTTATTCGGAATAACTGTTGCGGGGACACTTTTCGGCTTCGGTGAAGAGTTTGGCTGGCGGGGGTATATGACTCCGAAGCTTGAGATCCTTTTTGACAGTGAGAAAAAGCGTTTAAGTCAGATTATTGTATTCATTATTGGCGGTACGATATGGGGACTCTGGCATGCGCCGATAATAGCCTGCGGTCATAATTTCGGAAAGGACTATCCGGGATATCCGTGGCTTGGGATAGGACTGATGTGTATATCGTGCATATGCTTCGGAATTTATCTTACTGCACTGACAAAGGCAAGCGGTTCTGTGCTTCCGGCAGCTCTTGCACATATGTCGATAAACAATATCACTAACTCTCTATCCTCAACGCTTTTAGGAAATATAGAATTGTCTGATGAGATCGCAGAATCCTTAAACAGCGGTTTTTCCTATAAACTTATCGATATGATCGTAATGTCGGCGGTTTTTCTCGCTGCGGGAGTATTAATTATGATAACAAATACTAAAAAGAAGAAAATTGAAAAAACATTGTGACATAAAAATACGCAGGCAAAAGACCATTTCCGGATCTTATGCCTGCGGCTTTTTATATTATTGAATACAGGTTATTGTGCCTTTAATCCCGTCTTTGCTTCAAATTCGGA
>DEHG01000046.1:0-194 GCA_002351795.1 Ruminococcaceae bacterium UBA2806
AACAAGTTTTTAGAGATGCCCAATATTATTTCTTTATAGATTTCTTGAGCTGGTCAAAGGTCACGCCGTATTTTTCGGCAATATCCTTTGCATAGCTTACACCCTCGGGCGGCGCAATGAATACCTTATAGGAGCGCTGCCCTTCATGTATTCCCGTTATAAGCGACGCTGCTTTAAGCTCGCCCTCAAGCGAA
>DEHG01000046.1:334-1133 GCA_002351795.1 Ruminococcaceae bacterium UBA2806
TTTCCTTCGGGATAAAGCAGGCTGAATTTTTCCGTCATTTTTATTTACCTCCCGGTTTTAAATGATTGTTCATGCTTTTGTTGTTATTATACATCAGTGATATGAAGTTTGTCTGAAGTTTTCAGTGTTTCGCCCTGTTATTTATACAATTATTGTAACATCTGAAATGTATCTATTTCAACATATATTTCATCCGAAAAAGCATAACAATAAAAAAACGTCATACTGAACGCATATAAAAAATGTTATTTATTCTTGAAATTTTTGTTGAAACAGTATATAATATTTTTGTAAACGATTATATCTGCAAAGGAAGTTCATCATGAAAAAAAAGCTCAGGTCTTTACTTATAATTACTCTTACATTGTGCATTGCTTTTTTGTCTTCTGTCACAATGGGCGGATGCAGTGATTTTGACTTCAATCCCATCGGCAAATGGAAGCTCACCTCTGATAAAACATATCTGGACGGAAAATTCTATCTTGATAACAAACCCGGATATATGCTTATGGACGCCGGAGAGGGAAAAGAACCTGTCCCGGTATATATGGGTGATCTGATCTATACATTTACAAAATCAGGCACAGGTATTATCTCAGTGTATAACGATGTAACCGGTCAATCCTATGATGCACAGGACTTCACATATGAGTATGATGAAAAAAATGTCGTTTTGCATATTTCAGACGATCATTCACGCCGTGAAAAGCTGGATCCTGTCAAAATGGTCTACAGCATAGAAAAAAAGGACGGCAGTATTATTCTGAAAAGTCAGGATAAATATACCGTCAAAGACACA
>DEHG01000046.1:1138-3732 GCA_002351795.1 Ruminococcaceae bacterium UBA2806
GGAAATGATGTAAAGATCCTTTCAAAATATTGATAAGAACAAGAAAAACGGAACTGTTTCATTTCATCGGTGCGGCAGTTTCGTTTTTTTACAGATCATAACAATTCAAAAATTCAAAACCCTTGACAACAGCGTTGAATTGTTGTATAATGTAATAGTTGTAGATCAATAAATGCTGGAATAACTCAGTTGGTAGAGTACCTCACTCGTAATGAGGAAGTCGAGGGTTCAAGTCCCTTTTCCAGCTTGCAAAAAAACATAGAAAACAAGCGGCTTTCAGTTTTGTCTGAGAGCCGCTGTTTTTCAATCCCAGTTAATGTCATTGTGGTTAATATATTGGGGATCGTTTTCCGCTTCTTCAAGTTCTTTTCGCTCTTTGGGAGTGAGTTTTGTAAAATCGGGATCCCATGCAAGAACAAGTTTTCTGATAATTTCAAATGCTAAGTTCTGATCGTTCTCCGGCAGCATTTCAAGCATTTCTGCCATTTGCAATGTTCTTTCTGACATAATTACTTGCCCCCTTTGTAAATATCGCCTCGTGAGCCTATATCCATAATTACCAATATTTGCAGTTTGCCGTCTGTATCATACCTGTATATAATACGGTAATCTCCTACTCTTAACCGAAAACGACCGTTATTCATGAAGAGTATCAGAGAAATTCAACAATATCCTCAATGCTCCTGCGCTGGGAATGACGAGGCGACGGCTCACAGTCCTCTGCAATTATGCCGACCGGAAGCAATGCTATAAGCTCATAGCCTGCCGCATCCGGGAAAAGCTCCTTTACCTTTCCTTCATCAAAATGTCCTATCCATGTAGACCCGTATCCGAGATCATGTATCTGAAGCATCATCTGTGTTGTTACAATTGACGCATCTATCTCTGCGAAATTCTTCTCATCAAAGGGACGCACCCATGCTTCATCAGCCTTTGCGCCGATCATGAATATAACCTCCGCCGGAGAAATGAACTGCATCTTTGTACATGAAAGCAGTTTCTCTCTTGCCTGCTCGCTGTGAAACGCCCATATCCTGAACGGCTGTTTGTTTACGGCTGTCGGCGCACAAAGTCCCGATTCGATTATTGCATTGATATCATCTTCGGGGATACTGCCCTCCTTGAATTTTCGTGCAGAATATCTGTCCTTTGCCAGTTTAAGAAAATTACTCATTATAATCACACCTCATCTTTTTCATTTAACATTTTTTCAAGCTCTGTCATAAAGGAATGTATATCCCTGAACTGTCTGTATACCGAGGCAAAGCGTACATATGCGACCTCGTCCAGATCCTTGAGGTATTCAAGGGTTATCTCCCCCACGACCTTTGAAGAGACTTCTCTTTCCATACCGCCGTATATCCTCGCCTCTACCTTATCAATAACGGCGTCTATATCGTCAAGTGATATCGGCCGCTTTTCGCAGGCACGCAAAAGCCCGTTTGTCAGCTTTTCACGATTGAAAGGCTCTCTTGAATTATCACGCTTTACTATCATAAGCGGAGTCGTTTCAACTATCTCATATGTTGTAAAACGCTTTGTACAGTTCAGGCATTCCCGCCGTCTGCGTATCCTTTCACCCTCGTCTGTGGGTCTTGAATCTACTACCCTGCTTTCCGTACATCCGCAGTATGGACATCTCATCTGGTCTGCCTCCTTTTATCGGCTTAAAGCCATTTTTTACAAAGTTCTTTTTTTATGATACGATAATCATTCATGCAATGTCATATCCAGATATTTCTTTGCTTTGACAAGGGCAGGAATATCATATACACGGTTGCCGTATACCTCTATCACAATATCGCCCCTGTAATCAAGCCGTCTGAGCGTATCAAAAAACGACGGAAAATCAAACTCGCCAGTTCCCGGCAGGGTACAGGGGTCGTCTGCGCTTTTATCGCTTATATGTATATGCATAAGTGAGCCGCCCATAGCCGCCGCCATTTCCCCGGGGTCATAACCACAGCGTCTTGTCTGCTTTGTATCCAGAACAAAAGCAGCGTCACTGCCAAGCTCCTCCTTCATATTTCTGATAAAGTCAATGCTTCCCGAATGATGATCCCACACATTTTCCTGCAAAAGTGTCACTCCGTATTTTTTGCCCTCATCCGAAAGGATACGGAAACGGCGGAAATATTCTTTATCGCTGATAGACGAATATCTGATCTGCATTCCGTGAAGAACTACAAATTCCGCACCAAGTTTCTGCGCTGTTCTGAAATACATATCATACATCTTCACTCCGTCCAGGAAACGCCTTTCATATCCGGAAAAAAGCAGATAGGATTCAAACGATGATGTAAACGGGTGTATGGAGCAGATACCTGCGTTATATCGGTCACAAATGCTTTTCAGTCTGTCTGTATAATCACCCTCAAGCTCGGAAAAGGTATTGAAAAATATCTCAAAAATGTCAAAACCGCCTCTGAGCAGGTTTTCAAGAGAAACTTCCGTCAAAGCAGGATACAGACAGCCTGTAGATACTCCGACCTTCATCTGCAGCACCCCCGTTATTATTTATCTGAAGGCAACCTCTAAAAACCTTTCCATACAATCAACAATGGAATAGGAAAGTGAGGGTTCGTGGGGCTTTG
>DEHG01000046.1:3925-6402 GCA_002351795.1 Ruminococcaceae bacterium UBA2806
CAGGGTGACAGATAGAGAAAATTTATTGTGCATTATCACGAACGATTATAAATTTGCTCATTTATAATTATCAAGAAAAAAATAAGCATGGTACAAAATACAATGGATTTCTTTTTTTACTTTTTGTACAGTCTGTATTGACAATAGCAGATAAAAAAGGTATTATTTATTATGTATTGTTCTTTTCAAATGTAAAAATAAAATGTTTTCGGCTTGCTGATCTGCGGCTTTATGCTGAAACAAGGAGGATAACAAGATGAAACTTAACGGTTCGGAAATAATTGCAGAGTGCCTTCTTGAACAGGGCGTGGATACCGTATTCGGATATCCTGGCGGCGCTGTTCTCAATATATATGACGCACTCTATAAGTACAGCGACAGGATAACACATATCCTTTCCGCACATGAACAGGGCGCCGCCCATGCCGCAGACGGCTATGCAAGAACAACAGGCAAATGCGGCGTTGTTTTCGCAACATCAGGCCCCGGCGCAACTAACCTTATTACAGGTATCGCAACGGCATATATGGATTCTATCCCAATGGTCGCTGTTACAGGCAATGTTACAAATGACCTGCTTGCCCGTGACAGCTTCCAGGAGGTCGATATCTGCGGTATATCAATGCCCGTTACAAAGCATAATTTTATCGTCAAGGATGTAAAGGATCTTGCAAACGTTATAAGAAAGGCTTTCAAGATAGCTATGAGCGGCAGAAAGGGTCCCGTTCTTATTGATATACCTAAGGATGTAACAGGCGCAGTTTATGACTATGAGCCTGTAAAACCTGATAAGATCGAAAATCCTCTCCTTTCCGATAAAAATGATTTTCTCTATGCTTCCAAGCTTATAAGTGCGGCTAAATGCCCGATGATCTATATGGGCGGCGGCGTTGTCAGCTCAGACGCAGAAAAGGAGCTTATCGCCCTTGCTGAAAAGCTTGACTGCCCCGTTGCAAGCTCTGTTATGGGTCTTGGCGGCTTCCCGCAGTCACACAGACTTTATATGGGTACGATAGGTATGCACGGCGGTTATGAAACAGGCAAGGCTACCGATAACTGCGACCTTATTCTTACAGCAGGCGCAAGATTCTCCGACCGTGTTGCAGGCGACAGAAATAAATTCGGCAAGGACGCCTGCATTATACAGCTTGATATTGATAAGGCTGAGATCAATAAAAATGTAAAGATAGACTGCTGTCTCCTCGGAGATCTGAAGGATACGCTCAGAGTGCTTACGGAAACTGTTGAAAAAACCGAGCGCCCCGAATGGATAGCACAGCTTGCAGAGTGGGGCAAGCAGGGTGAGGTAATGGAAACGCCGAAATCTGATGAATATGCACACCCCTATCATGTGATCGAGGCTGTAAGGGCTTTGACAAAGGACAGCGATATAATCGTAACAGACGTTGGTCAGCATCAGATGTGGGTATCCCAGAAATACCGCTTCGAGAAGCCGAGAACATGGTGTACTTCCGGCGGTCTTGGAACAATGGGCTACGGCATGGGTGCGGCTATCGGTTCGGCAGTCGCTAACCCCGATAAAAGAGTCGTTCTTTTCACAGGTGACGGAAGCTTCCATATGAACCTTAACGAGCTTGCTACAGTCTGCTCCTATGACCTCAATGTAAAGATAATCGTTCTTAACAACAAGGTCCTCGGCATGGTAAGACAGTGGCAGAAGCTTTTCTACGGCAGAAGATTCTCTCAGACCGACCCGCACAGAAAAACGGACTTTGTTAAGGTCGCTGAGGCATTCGGCATAAAGGGATTGAGGATACATAATGACGATGACGCAGAAAGCGTTCTTGCACAGGCTTTTGCTGATGATAAGCCGGCGCTTATCGACTGCCGCATCTCTCCGGATGAAAATGTACTGCCGATGATCCCGCCGGGAAAAACTGTTGACGATCTTATTACGGAAATGGAGTGATATTAATGGAAAACAAACATATTATCGGTTTATTTGTGCATAACCATCCGGGTGTACTTCTCAGAGTAACAAGCCTTATTTCAAGAAGGGGCTTCAATATAGACAGTCTTACCGCAAGCCCCGCCGCTGTCGAGGGCTATTCAAGAATGACAATACGTCTGAGCGGTGACGACGATCAGGTCGAGCAGTTCATTAATCAGATGATGAAAATAGTTGATGTAAAGAATGTTGAAGCTCTGCCAGACGACAGCTCCGCGGCAAGCGAGCTTATTCTCGTAAAGGTAAGCACAGACGGCTATGACAACAATGATATACTTGCAGTTACCTCTAAATATCATGCGTCACTTGTAAATATCGGAGAACATTCCATGACCTTCCGTGCAAGCGGCACTCCTGAGGAAATTGATACGCTTGTAAGCGAGCTTAAAGAGTTCGGTATCATGGAAATGGCAAGGACAGGTATTGCCGCCCTCGAAAACGGCGACAGATGCCTTAATGTCCTGTAAAAGCGCAGGCGGCAGAGGGGAACAAAGGAACAGCAGGAACA
>DEHG01000121.1 GCA_002351795.1 Ruminococcaceae bacterium UBA2806
GCTACCTGACAGGCGTTTATACAATGACGCTTCCCGATAATGTCACCGCCTCGCCTGTACAGACGACAATTAATGGAACGAAATACTACGCACAGGGCAAGATAATAACCCTTACCGCTCCAAAGGGATACATCATAAAGAGCGTTACCGTAATGAATGGCACAGCTTCCGTTGGCACAACTGACAACAATGACGGCACATACAGCTTTACAATGCCTGCGGGAGAAGTTGTAGTTACTGCGGAGCTTGAAGAGATAACTCAGTCTTATATTGTCGGAGCAAGTCTGACTCTTACCGGTGATATCAGCGTAAATCTGTATATGAACTTTTCTAAGGCTCTCCTTGATGACAGCGGCGCATATATGCTCATAAAAGGTCCCAACGACAGCCAACCCGTAAAGTATCTGCTTTCAGATTTAAAAAATGACGATGGCAAATATGTAGCAAGGTGCAGGGTAAACGCTGCACAGATGGGCGAGAATGTTACTTTTGAATTGTACAACGGATCAAACGAAAAACAGACTTTCTGGAACACAAATAAATCGGTTTCATATACAACCTTTACTTATTCTGTCAACAGCTATATCAACGCTGTCAAGAATGGAAACGACAAACTCGCAAAGCTTGCATTTGCAATGCAGAACTATGGCGCATGGGCAAGTAAGTATCTGACAGATGAAGGTAAAATATCAAATGTTGCTGAAATTGCCGATCCGACTCTTATAGAAGACGTAACCACATCTGATCTTGAAGCTTACGCTGTTCAAAAGAGTGAAGGATTCAGTGTAAGTAATCTGAATATGTCGCTGTTCGTTGAATCAGAGACAACAATCAGACTTTATTACACAGGCGATCCGATAACTGTAACAGCAACACGAAACGGCGATACACTTGACGTTTACAGCGGAACCAAAAACAAGAATTATGTTGAAGTCAGAAATATTTCTGCAAAAGATTTAGGTAAGACGATCACTTTTGACTTTGGTACTGCCGGAACAGTAGAAGTAAGTGTGCTTTCCTATGCTTATGCGATACTCAATGCGTATAGCGGCAATGAAAATAAAACAAATATCTGCAATACCGTAAAAGCATTGTATAAGTATTACGAAGCCGCAAATGAATATTTTGAATAAGGAGAAAAAATATGAATAAAAAACAATATGTTACTCCGGAAATGGAGATAACTGAATTTGATACCGAGGATGTTATCACTACAAGCGGCGGACAACCGAACGGACAACCGAACGAAAAAAATGAAATGGAACCTATTCAGATTTAAGTAATATTTGCAATAGTAGTTTTAACCGGCAGGCGGCATTACGCTGTCCTGCCGATTTCCATAAGAAAGGAACAACGCTATGAAGCTTAACCCCAAATTCCTCACCCATGTAACAAAGGGCGAGCATTATATGATTAGCACATCTGATACCAAATTCAAGGGTATCGTGAAGAATAACGAAACGGCGGCTTTTATTATCGAGTGCCTTAAAGCAGATACGACCGAAGAAGCTATTGCCGATAAGCTCCTTGCAGAATATGAAGGTGCTGACAGGAAAATTGTGACAAGGGATATATCAGAGGTCATTGCAAAACTTCGCAGTATCGGAGCGATAGAGGAATGAACGAAACACAAAAAAGCCTGATATATCTTCTTTCCTGTCCCGTGAACGGTATCACACCCGATAAAGCAAGGGTGCAGGCTATGGATTTGGAAAAGCTCTATGAGCTTGCAAAAAGTCATTCTGTTCAGGGTGCAGTCTGCATTGCACTTGAACGGGCAGGGATAAGAAACGAAAAATTCTATCAGGCATATAAAAAAGCCGTCCGCAAGAATATTTTTCTTGATGCGGAAAGAACAGCAATAACGGCAGATCTTGAAAAGCAGGGAATTTGGTATATGCCCCTCAAAGGCTCGGTGCTGAAAGACATTTATCCCGAAAACGGTATGCGGCAGATGGCGGACAATGATGTGCTTTTTGATGCGGACAAGCAGTATCAGGTCAAGGACATTATGGTGGCTCATGGCTATACGGCTGAATCAGTAGGAAAATCTAATCATGATGTTTATATAAAGCCGCCTGTACTGAATTTTGAACTGCATACGGCTCTTTTCGGAGAGTATAACTCAGAACCTCTTTACAAATATTATTCCGGTGTCAAGCGCCTGATGCAAAAGAACGAGGGCAGTGATTACGGCTATCATTTCTCGGACGAGGATTTCTATGTCTATATCACAGCCCACGAATGGAAGCATTATAACGGCAGCGGTACGGGCATACGTTCTCTTCTGGACTGCTATGTTTACTGCAAGGTCAAGGGTGATGATCTTGATCGGGACTATATCACAAAGCAGTGCAGACAGCTTGAAATAACAGATTTTGAGCAGAAACGCAGACAGCTTGCGGTAAAGGTATTTTCCTCTGAAAATCTCCCAGAACTTGACGAGGAAGAAAATGATATGCTGATGTATTACCTTACTTCCGGCACATACGGCACGTTTGAGAACATTGTCAGAAAAAAGCTGAAAACGCAAAACAAGCTGTCCTTCTGGATACACAGTATATTCATTTCCAGAAGAGAAATGGCTAATTCCGTACCGTTTACAGCAAAAAGTCCTCTGCTGTACCCTGTCGGAGTGATATGGCGGTGCGCAAGGGTAGTATTCCGCAAGCAGTACAAAATAAAACAAACAGTCAGGTTAGTAAGAAAGTATGGTAAATAGATATAAGAACGCTGATAAGGTGACAGAGATAAATTCAATATTTCAGTAAGTCCACGAGAAAAACGGAAAACATAAACCGGCTTTGAGGGCAATTAAGCTCCCAAAGCCGGTTTATTTTTATCCAGGACTTGAAGTCCCACTTCGTACTGCTCTCTCAAAGCTCCAC
>DEHG01000071.1:0-4284 GCA_002351795.1 Ruminococcaceae bacterium UBA2806
AGCATACGGTTCGCTATTCTCGGAGTACCTCTTGAACGTGAGGCAATTTCAAGCGCCCCATCGGGTTCAATTGCAATTCCGAGTATACCTGCGCTGCGGTTGACTATCATTGCCAGTTCCTCCGGGGAATACAGCTCCAGTCTTAATGTCACGCCAAAACGATCACGAAGCGGCGCAGTAAGCTGACCCGCCCTTGTAGTTGCGCCGACCAGCGTAAACCTCGGCAGCGGCAGATGATAAGACGCCGCCATCTGTCCCTTACCTGTTACTATATCAATAGCATAATCCTCCATCGCAGGATACAGCACTTCTTCAACAGCCCTTGAAATACGGTGTATCTCATCAACAAACAATACATCGCCCTCATTCAGGTTTGTAAGTATCGCTGCAAGATCTCCGGGCTTTTCAATAGCGGGTCCGGAGGTTATTCTTAAATTTACGCCCATTTCATTGGCAATTATTCCCGATAGAGTTGTTTTTCCAAGTCCCGGAGGACCGTAAAGCAGTACATGATCGAGCGGCTCATTGCGCTGTTTTGCCGCTTCAATAAAAACAGCAAGGTTTTCTTTTACTTTATCCTGTCCGATATAATCGTCAAGCCTTCTCGGACGAAGGGGATTATCATTATCGTTTTCACCCATGATCTCTGTGGGTGAAACAATCCTGTTTTCAAAATCGAAATCTTCCATATCTATTCCTTCTGCGAATTATTTTTTACCAATCGCCTTCAATGTTTCGCCTATTATCTTTTCGACCTGCCATGAGGGATCTATTCCGCCCATAAACGGCGTTACCTCATCGGGTGAATATCCGAGAACGGCAAGCGCACCGATAGCCTTTTCTATATTTCCGCCAGATACAGCAGGCGCAGAGTTTATCTGCGGCATCTGCACACTTCCTGCGGGGATCATTTTCTTTACCTTATCTTTCATTTCCAGTACTATTCTTTGTGCAAGCTTATTTCCGACTCCGCTTGCCTTTGTAAAGGTTTTGCTGTCGCCTGAGGAAACCGCAAGGGCGATCTGTTCCGGCGTAAGAACAGAAAGAATTGCAATTGCGACCTTTGCGCCGACTCCGCTTATTCCTGTCAGAAGTCTGAAACAGTTAAGCTCACTCGTATCATAAAACCCGCAAAGCTCAACGGCGTCCTCCCTGACGATCATATGGGTATACACCATCGCTTTTTCACCGACTGCCGGAAGTTTCGACATGGTATTCATGGTGGTAAGGCATTTATAGCCGACTCCTCCGCACTCTATAACAACTACATTTGGCTCGGTATGTATCACCGTTCCGTTAAGACTGTATATCATTTTATCATTCCTTTATTTTACTCCGTGAAATTCTTTATATACATAGGCAAGCTCTTCCATGCCGAGAAAAGTATCTCCGTCAAAATCCATTCTCACTATCCAAGGCATGAAATCTATCATCCTCATGAAATCATCATATCCGAAATCAGGCAGGTAATAGTTTATTATTGTGCTGAAAGCCGTTCCATGAGTGCCGATAAGCACGTTTTTATCTTTATATGATCTCAATATATCCGAAACGGCTTCTACATTTCTTTTCTGTGTATGTCCGAGGGATTCACCGCCTTTTTCGCAGAAATCAAAATCATTCCAGCGTTTCAGGAACATTTCCTGTGTATTGCATTGTCCCTCTCCCTTAATGCGTTCACAAAGACGTATATCTTCCGCAATAACAAGTCCTCTTTCCGATACTATCGGTTCTATGGTCATAATGCTCCTGCGATACGGACTGGATAAAGCTGCGTCAAGCCTTATACCTTCAAGAGCTTTTTTTGCGGCAAGTCTGTCAGTCATTCCTTCCTCTGACAATTCATATGTACTGTCCGTTCCCTTCCTGTAATCCGGCTGGGCATGTCTTACAAAAAACAACGATGTCATTATATCACCTTTAAAATCTGTTAAGCATATTGCGAAGCTTTGTTCCCGAACACTGTGCATGACAAATAGCCATTGCAAGCGCATCAGCGGTATCATCCGGGCGGGGTATTTTTTCAAGCTTTAACAGTCTTCTTGTCATTTCCATGACCTGGGGCTTTTTTGCCTGACCAAAGCCGGTCACTGCCGATTTTACCTGCAGCGGAGTATATTCGCTTATTGACAGATTATTCATCTGTGCAGCTAAAAGTATTACTCCCCTTGCCTGTGCAACATCAATAGCCGTTTTCTGGTTATTCTGAAAATACAGCCGTTCTATCGCCATTTCATCAGGGTCATGCTTTATTATAACTGCCACAAGCTCATTATAAATATATTGCAGACGCTGAGAAAAGGGAATTCCTGCTTCGGTCGTGATCGCTCCATAATCCACAGCGCTGTATTTTCCGCCGTGATAATCCACGATTCCGTAACCGACTATAGCATAACCGGGGTCTATCCCCAATACTCTCATTTTCCTTCATTCCTTCGCTTTTCATTGGCATACATATTTATTATACAATATTTTTATCATTTCTTCAACACTTCATTTAATATTTATCTCAAAACAGCAAAAAAATCGTGAAACATCCACATTTCACGATTTTTAATGAAACACTGAATAAACAGGTTTTTGAGATTTGGAACTAGCCGGCTCGGTCGGTGCTTCTGCCTTCGGCAGAGGTGTCCACCGGACAGCCGCACCCCCACGCCCCAAACGCAAATAAATGAATTAATCATCAATTCCCGAATATATCAGCTACACGCCCTGATATGAAGAAGATGAGAGATCCCTGGTATGCTTTCACCCTGCTTTGAAGATGTTGCCGACATTAATGCTCCGGTCGCCGCAAATAAAATGTTTTTAAGCTCACCGCTGCGAAGCTTCTGCATTATATATGAACAAAAGACCGAGCCGCAGCATCCGCAGCCTGAACCGCCCGAATGAACATCCTGCTCTTTACGGTAAAAAATCAGCTTGCCGCAGTCATTGTGTACCCTGCTGATATCCAGCCCCTCACGGTCCATAAGCTGAATAAGAAGCTCTGAGCCGATAAAACCCAGATCGCCTGTCAGTATCAGATCATAGTCATCGGGCATCGTTTTTGTATCCCTCAGAAAAGTCATTATGGTATCCGCCGCAGCAGGCGCCATTGCCGCACCCATATTGTTAGGATCCTTTATATCAGGATCAATTATTCTGCCTGTTGTTACCTCTTCAATTCTGCAAATACCACAGTTTCTTTCAATTACCGCCGCACCTGCTCCTGTAACAGTCCACTGTGCCGTCAGATTCCTTTGCCCGCCGTATTCAAGCGGCAGACGGAACTGTCTTTCCGCTGAACAAAAATGTGAGGACGTTACAGCAAGCGTTCTGTCCGCTGCAAAGCTGTCTGTTATCAGTGCCGCCATTATCATAGTCTGAGCCATTGTTGAACAGGCTCCGTATTGACCAAGAAACGGTATTCCGAATTTACGCAGACCGTATGATGAAGAAATGCATTGATTCAGAAGATCTCCGGCAAATACAAGATCTATATCCGATGCTTTAAGACCTGTTTTTCCGAATACATAATTTACAGCTTCTGTCTGAAGTCTGCTTTCGGCTTTTTCCCACGTCTTTTCATTAAGCATATCATTTTCATATGTCATATCAAAGAATTTCCCAAGCGGTCCCTGTGATTCCTTATGTCCTGCGACCCCTGCCGATGAAAGTATCCCGGTATTGTTTTCAAGCTTTATTGTACGTTTTCCGATCCTTACAGGCATAAAAATACCCCACCTTTCTGAGTTTATTATGCTCATCGGGGCGGGGATTATTCTATGTAATTAATTTTTCATAGCATTATAGGCTGTTTGTGCAGCGTCTGTCTCCATATTGCAGTAAAGTTCATATAATTTTACTCTGTCAGCCATTTTAGTTAGCAGATCAAGTGTTTTTGCCATTTTTACAGGGTCTGACGGTCTGTATGTCTGCTGCAGAAGTGTCACAAAAGCCTTCGGTACACCTGTGCTCTCAATATGATTGATTTCAGAACGGTGAATAACAGCTATTGATCTTAGAGGTACACAGATATTATTACCCCAACGATGCTTTCCGCAGTATGGCGTTCCGTAAACAAATACACCATCGTCATCAATTCTGATAAGCGGCTTATCATCATTGACCATAACTGCCCGCTCTCCTAAAAGCTCACGCCACAAACGTGAATGAGTGGATTTGCCAGTCCCGCTTTTTGCCGTAAACGCATAAGCCTGACCATCAACGGATATTACAGAGCTGTGAAAAAGAATTATGTTATAATCTATCATTTTCTCCGCTATCTTACGATATACG
>DEHG01000071.1:4356-4576 GCA_002351795.1 Ruminococcaceae bacterium UBA2806
TTTTCGATCAGGGCTTCTTTTTCAGATTTTTCTTTTTCAAAAAGAATATCGTTTTCTGTTGTTATTACCTCAAAATCAGGCTTTCCGTCACTTCTGTAATCAACGCAATAATCATGAACATCCTTATATAAAGAACTTATCCTTATTACCTTATCTGCAATTCTGTATGTATCTGTCATATATTACCACCATCAATAATCATCAGATAGCAGGAATGATC
>DEHG01000071.1:4817-7235 GCA_002351795.1 Ruminococcaceae bacterium UBA2806
TGTTTCGGAGAAGCAGATGAAGATGCAGATTTGCTTTCATCGGCTGACGTCTGCGAAGAACTTTCATCCTGTGATGATTGCTTTGACTCTGAGGATGTGCTGCTTTTATCATCTGTCTTTATCTTGGATTCGTTATTATCAGAGCTTTCTGTATTATCGGTCAATGCCGATACATCACTTTCCGAAACGGATTCTTCCGCTGAGATCACACTGCTGTCCTCAAGCTTTCTTTCGTTTTCCTTCTTATTACAGCCTGAAAACATTGCTACCGCCATAAGTGAAAATACAATTATCGCTGCAATTCGTCTCTTCATAATATACTCTGTCGCCTTTCTTTATTTTCCGTTTTTTTCATCATAAGCTTTTATTTTCTCTTTTGCCGCTTCAATTTCTTCTTTAACAGTATCAAGATAACCAAGTGAGTCCATATGCTTATATACTGTATCGGCTATCTGCTGAGCGTCTATCTCATTGGACGATATGGGATCAAGTCTGATATAATAATCACCGAAAGAATTCAGCATTTCTTTATCCAGTTTAGAACCCTTTTCTGTATCAGTAATAACTATACAGCGTTTATTAATATCCTTACTATTATCCATTATCTTTTTTTGACAGCTGACAAATTTTTTTACATCATAATCAGTATTATTACCAAAGAAAATAATAGGAATAAGTGAAGTATCATATTCAAAGCTTTCTGCTTTTACTGATGTACCTGCTTTGACCCTGACTTCTTTTCCTTCTCTGCTCCTTAAAAAATTATATATCAGCTTATCATCATCCTGACGGAAATATACATATCCTGGTACATTATTGATTATAAGCTTTCCAAGCTTTTCTTCCTGCTGAACAGCAAATACAACAGGCTCATTGTTTTCTGTTTTGAATTCCATTGGAACAGTTTCGGTTTTGGCAGGTATAGTAAAATCAATTGCTGAATAAAGAGGCAAAAATCCAAATCTTGACATAATGGTATTGTAATCTTCATTTACAACAGCATGATTCACTATTGGTATTTTAAGCTTGTACTGCTCCAGCAAAGCTGATGATGATGTTTCCTGATTCAGGTCATAAAACAGATTTTTGTCAAATTCCATTGAAAGAAATGACTGAAAGCTCATATTATTTCTTGCGGCAACATAATCATCTCCGAAAATCACGAAGCCTTTGATATTATCATCAATTGATTTCTGAGTATCCTGCAAATATTGGGAAACAGCCTTTGAACGTTCATGGGTGCGTTGATTATTTATCTTATCCTGCTCCTGAAAAGCCTGGATATCCTTATCCTGTTCATTTTTATCCCATACATAGAATGCTCCGAATCCTGCTATGATCAAAACTAAAGCTATTATTCCAATAATATTAAAATTTCTGGATTCCTGCATGACGATCTCCTTTCTGATTACATGATTATATGTAGGGAACCTCTGAAAAATCCAAGTTTTCAGAGATAGCCTGCATACATTATAACCTAAATATTCCCGTTTATCAAGTGCTTATATGCATTTTTCCGCATAAACGATCTACAAAAGAAAAGATTTGATCAACATTTGCATATCTGAGAACAGTTATGCTTGAGATAGCTTGATTTTATACAGAATGTGGTGTATAATGGAAACATAAAAGTTGGCTCAATATCAGATATCATTTTTACAGAGGTGATTACAATGTCAAAAGAGTTTAAAATCAGAACAAAGAACAAGGATGTTTATCTTCGTGTTCAGAAGGGTCATTTTGCTACAATGCACAGCCATACAAATTATTTTATTGATGTTACCACACAGAAAATGCGTCTGTCGGATGCAAAAGCTGTTGCCGAAGAGCTTGTGACGCATTATCAGGTCAATACTATTGTAGATACTATTCTCTGTCTTGACGGAATGGAAGTCGTGGGCACCTGTATTGCAGAGCTTCTGACAAAGGATGATTATGTGAATATGAACGCTCACAGAACAATTTATGTAATGTCGCCTGAGTTCATTGCCGGCGGGCAGATAATGCTGAGAGACAATGTTTTGCATATGATATCCGGAAAGCACGTTTTAATTCTCTCTGCTTCCGTTACAACAGGTAAAAGTGTGCTTGCAGCCATTGACGCAGTAAATTATTACGGCGGAAATGTTGTCGGCGCTTCCGCTATTTTTGCCACGGTTGAGGAATGTGACGGCAATCCGGTCTACAGTGTTTTCGATCCCAACGACCTTGGCGATTATGAAAGCTACAAGCCTCACAAATGTCCCATCTGTCAAAGCGGAGAAAAGCTTGAGGCCATTGTAAACAGCTATGGTTATTCAAAACTTTAATATATTTACTTAAGGCAACCTCTAAAAACCTTTCCATACAATCAACAATGGAATAGGAAAGTGAGGGTTCGTGGGGCTTTGGCCGACACCCCAATCTCTAAAAACAAGT
>DEHG01000002.1:0-790 GCA_002351795.1 Ruminococcaceae bacterium UBA2806
TCTTGACGGGATGCGGTTCAAACAGGAGTGCGGCTGAATTGTTTTAACAACCGAAATTAGATTCGCTTAATGGTATATATCTTCCAAAGCAAGCAGTCTGACTTCACCTTTTTCATTAAGTTCACGCAAACCATCTGCAAAACCGCTTTATAAATGCATCTGTACAATTTATCGTACAGACAAAAAATATACTATTGAATTTTTTCTTTGACGATGATATAATCAAATTAGTTTTATAATATTCACGAAAGTTGATGATAACTATGACAATTGCACATAAAAAACCTGACTCCGATGTTGTACAGACAATTATGGAACATTCATACGCAACAGCAAAAATAGCAGAACAGTTTTCTGTGGAACCGCTGAAGCAAATAAACTATTGTATGGGGCTTCTCCATGATATCGGAAAGTTTCAGCGATCCTTTCAGGACAGAATAACTGGTGTAAAAAACATAAAAGTTGAGCATTCCATTTGTGGAGCAATCGAAGCAGGAAAACTATTCGGAAATAATGCTGCTGTGCTTATGATGCAGTATTGTATCGCAGGACACCATTCAGGTATTCCTGACGGCGGTGTGCAATCTGACACACATAATGAATCATCTCTTTACGGAAGACTAAAAAGAGAGAGTTTATCAGAAGACTACAGCGAATACAAGACTGAGATAACGATTAAGCAACCGGATATTTCCGGACTTGCATATTTTATGCAGAAATGTCCGCAATGCCGGACGGACAGAGAGTGTTTTATCGAAACCTTTGCTTTCATTACAAGATATTGCTTTTC
>DEHG01000002.1:856-6061 GCA_002351795.1 Ruminococcaceae bacterium UBA2806
ATATTGAACTGACATCTGATTTTTATGATTGCCTGCGTAAACTGAACGAAAAGCTGTCCTCGTTCAAAGCAGAAACAGAACTGCAAAAAACACGATCCGTTCTTCAACAGCAGGTTTATGATAAGGTCAGTACAGATTCAGAAATATATCTGATGAATATGCCCACCAGCAGCGGAAAGACCCTTTGCAGCATGAAATTTGCGCTCGAACGGGCGGTAAAAACAGGCAAAAAACGTATTATATACGTCATACCGTACAACAGCATTATAGATCAGACAGTGGACGAATTTGAAAAGACATTCGGAGAAAGCGCACAGATACTCAGGCACCAATCGTCATTCAGTATTGACGATACAGATAAGGATGAGGATTACAGGCAGCTTCTGAAAAACGTAACGGAAAACTGGAACGCACAGATCATTGTTACTACATCGGTACAGTTTTTTGAGTCCGTGTATGCAAATAAAAGGAACAAACTCAGAAAGCTGCATAATATGGCGGATAGTATGATTATTTTTGATGAAGCTCATCTGATGCCTGTTGAATATATTAAGCCATGTCTTCGTGCTGTTTCCTATATAACAAGGCTGCTGAACAGTGAGGCAGTATTTCTTACAGCCACAATGCCTGATTTTAACGATCTTATAAAAAAATACGCTTTGAATGACAGCAGTATAACAGACCTGATCACCGACAGATCACTGTTCGGGAATTTTAAAAAAGGACAATTCATCAATATAGGAAAGATCAGTGAAGAAGGACTGCTCTCACAGGCTTCTTCACAGCCTTCCTCGCTTATCGTTGTAAATAAAAGAAGGACGGCTGCAAAGCTTTATGAAATGCTGCCGGAAAGCAAATGTAAAAAATTTCATCTCTCTACATATATGACTGCATATGACAGAAAGCGTGTTATTGACAGCATAAAAAAGGAATTGGCTCAGCTTTATAAGGATTATCCTGCGCTTGATAATGTGCCTGAAGACAGACATATTGTGGTTATTTCCACATCACTTATCGAAGCTGGTATAGACCTGGATTTCTCTACCGTTTATCGGGAATTGTCCGGACTTGACAGTATCCTTCAGGCGGGAGGTCGCTGTAACCGTGAGGGCAAAAGACAGAATGGTATTATAAGCATATTCCGTTTTGACAGCTTACAAGAAGGAATAAAAGAAAATATAACACGTTCACTGACAGAAAGCTATACTGATATTTCATCACCGGAATGTATAGAGGAATACTACAGACGAATATATGATCTGAATGATGAAATGATCAAAGAGCAAACCATTGCGAAAAATGTTTCGAGGATCAATTCTATCCCCTTTGCTGAGTATGCCGGAAAGTTCCGTCTGATAGATGACAGTAACGTTTCCGTAGCTGTTGAATGTAATGATGAAAGCAAAGCGCTTATCGCTCATCTCAGAGCCTGCGGCTTTACAGATTATAGGACTCTCAGAAAATACTGTTTTACTATATATAAATATGAGTTAAAAAAGCTGACAGAGCAGGGAGCTGTAAAAGAGTACGGCGGGATATGGTGTCTGGAAAACAAGGACTATTATGACCCTGAGACGGGAATTTCGTTTGAAGCAAGGGATTATTATTTATAAGGAGGAATGATTTAATGAGCAAGGGATTCAGAATAGTTGCAGAGGGAGACTATGCTTTATTTACCAGACCTGAAATGAAGGTAGAAAGAGTAAGCTATGATGTGCCGCCGCCCGGGGCGCTGGAAGGAATGTTAAAAAGCATTTACTGGAAGCCTGCAATACGTTATGAGATCGACAGGATAATCGTATTCAATCCTATCAATTTTACCAATGTCAGGAGAAACGAAGTAAAGGAAAAAGTATCGCTTCAGAATGTAAAGGGTCAGATGAACGGAAACGATAAAGACCCCTGCATTTATACAGCAGAGGACCGGACGCAAAGAGCATCTATGATTCTGAAAGACGTATGCTACGGCATAGAATTTCATTTTGAAATGACAGGATTGAAAAGCACAAACGATGACGAGGACGAAAAGAAACATTACAACATAATCAAAAGACGGCTTGAAAAGGGACAATGCTTCCGTACTCCATGCTTCGGATGTTCGGAATTTCCTGTAAGAAGGATAGAGCTTGTTGATGATTTTGACCTGTCGCTTATCAGTCCGGAGATACAGTCGCTCGGAGATGTTGACCTTGGCTTTATGAGCTACAGAGTAGAATTCAATGACAAGGGGATACCGCTCAATAATGACTGGGACGATCCCGTCTTTTCCGATAAAGCGTCAACCCGTTATTATCGGCCGCACATGATAAACGGGATAATTGATGTCCGGAAATACAAGGAGATGATGAAATGCTGATAAATGCCTTGTGCGAATACTATGATGAACTGGCAAAAGAGGGAAGAGTCGTACCTGATGGATATTCAAAGCAGGCAGTGCATTATATTATTGCGCTGACACCGGACGGAAAAATAGATACGATCATGCCCCACTTCAAAAAAAGAAATGATGAGGACAACAAGAGAAAGAAAAAAGAACCCCTTGAACCGGACACTCTCAAATTACCGCAAAGAACAGAAAAATCCGGTATAGAATCAAACATAATAGAACACAGACCGCTGTATATATTCGGGCTTAATTATGAAAAGGACGGATTTACAGCAGAGGACAAGACCAACAAAGCGCATAAATCCCATGAAGCCTTTGTCAAGGCAAATCTTGCGTTTATTGACGGTATGGATTCTCCTGTAATAAATGCGTACAGGTATTTTATGCAGAATTGGGTACCGGAAAATGAAACCAATAATCCCCATTTGCTTTTACTCGGAAAAGAATATAAAAGCTCCTATTTTGGATTTTGTCTGAGCGGTTATCCGGATCATCTTATTCAGGACGAACCTCAGATAATCAGCAAGCTTTCATTAACTGCCGAAGATGAAATATCAGATAATGACCATTCGGCTCAATGTGCTGTTACTGGTGAAGACCTGCCGATCGCAAGAATACATAATAAAATCAAGGGCGTTGCAGGAGGTCTTGCTTCGGGAACTGTGCTTATAGGCTTCAAGACCTCCGCAGGATGTTCATACGGTAATGAGCAGTCATATAACAGTAATATTTCTGAAGAAGCTATGAAAAAATATACAACTGCTCTCAATGCTTTGCTTGCAGATAAAAGACATCGTACAACCATAGACGATATGACCCTGATCTATTGGGCAACGGGCGGGACACAAAATGAAAGCTGCTGTGATATGTTTGATCTGTTCTTTAACGGAGCTTCTGATGATGACAAAATGGATAAAACGCAGACTGAACAGATGCTGTCCGATACCTTTAAGCTTGCAAGGGAGGGAAAAGTTACAAAGGAACGGCTTTCTGATCTGACGGGCATAGACGATAATATTGATTTTTACATGGTAGGATTAAAGCCCAATTCATCACGCCTGTCACTCAAATTCATCTATCGCAGACGGTTTGCGGATATCCTCTTTTCGATTGCACAGCATCAGGAGGATATGTTTATCACACAAAGCAAAGGTCCGGTTCCGATCTGGCGGCTGAAAAAGGAGCTTGTGTCACCAAAAAGCAGTGATACAAATGTCGGTTCACCGTTGTTATCTTCAATATTCAAGTCAATAATATATGACTCACCGTATCCGGATTATCTGCTTTCCACACTTATAACAAGAGTAAAAACAGATCAGTATATCAACTATGTCCGTGCAGGGGCAATAAAAGCCTGCATAAACAGAAAATCAAGAGCGTCAAAAGAAAAGGAGGAATTAACAGTGGCTCTCGATATCAACAATACCAATCAGGCATACCTATGCGGCAGACTGTTTGCGGTTCTGGAAAGAATACAGGAGCTTTCTGCTGCACCTGTAAAACTCAACCGTACTATCAAAGATGCTTTTTTTGCATCGGCGGCATCTAAGCCCGCACTTGTTTTCCCGAAGCTTCTTTCACTGTCGCAGAATCATGTAAAGAAGCTGAGTGACGGAAACAGGATCTTTTACAGCAAAATGGTGCAGGAGATCATCTCCAAGATCGACAGCGAATTTCCCGATACACTTATGATGACGGAACAGGGTAAATTCATGATCGGTTACTATCATCAGGTACAGGCATTTTTTGATAAAAACAACAAGGAGGAAAACTAAAATGATCAATAACAGATATGACTTTGTAATGCTTTTCGATGTAGAGAACGGAAACCCCAACGGTGACCCGGACGCAGGCAATGCCCCGAGAATTGACGCAGAAAGCGGTCTGGGATATGTAACGGACGTATGCCTGAAAAGAAAGATCAGGAATTATGTGGAGCTTGTCAAGGGCGGCGAAGAGGGCTATAACATTCTTGTCAAAATGGATAAAGCTCTGAACACAAAGTTTACAGATGCCTATGAAAGCAATGCCCTGAAAAAGGGGCAGAAGGGCAAAAATAAAAATGATGTAGATACAGCGAGAAAATTCATGTGCAGAAATTACTATGATGTCAGGATGTTCGGCGCAGTTATGTCAACAGGCGACGACCCCTGCGGAATTGTAAGAGGTCCTGTGCAGATAAATTTTGCAAGGAGCGTTTCCCCTATCAATATCCAGGATATAACTATCACTCGTCAGGCTGTTACTACCGAAAAGGATTTTGAAAACAAGAATAACGAGATGGGCAAAAAGAGCTTTATTCCCTATGCGCTGTACCGTGCCGAGGGATATGTTTCCGCTGCCCTCGCCAACAAAACCACCGATCTGAGCGAGGATGATCTTGAGCTTCTCTGGGAAGCCATAATCAATATGTTCGAGGAGGATCACAGCGCCGCAAGAGGAAAAATGTGCATGAGAAAGCTTATCATCTTCAGGCATGACAGCGTTCTGGGAAATTGTCCCTCGCATATTCTCTTTGACAAAATATCTATTGCTGAAAACACTGCACCGCCGAGGAAATTCACCGACTACAGCATCAGCATTGATAAAGAAATGCCTGAGGGTGTGGAGATCATTGAAAAGCTATGAATGATGATATATCTATCAGGTCTATACAGCATTTTTTATACTGTCCGCACAGATGGGGACTTATTGAAAGTCTTTTTCAACTTTGTATGTATCAAATGTCGCACCTCGCATGGGGTGCGTGAGTAGAAATGCAATAGCACGGACAAAAGATATATGGGATTGTCGCACCTCGCATGGGGTGCGTGAGTAGA
>DEHG01000030.1:0-16730 GCA_002351795.1 Ruminococcaceae bacterium UBA2806
GCTTTTTATTGCTGTCTTATTCACTTATTGCATCTTCTTTCCCTTAGTGTTTCAGACTTCAGGAACCAAGACGAGTTCAGCAGTTCCTTTTTCTGCATCAAGCTTATAGTAGTCATGATTGAAGCGGTCGGAGTTTATCCTGCCGCTTATTTGTTTATCGACAAGCTTTTTTGCAGCCGCCTGCATATTTGTATTGTCGTCTTCAGCCGGCTTTACATATATGCTCAGATAAGCTTTGGAAAAAAATTCCTTTCTTGTGACTTCATTTTCTGAAAAATCTGAATATGCAGGGAGTTCTGTATTATAAAATGTACCCGGTTCAAGGGTGAATTCATATTCGTGATCCGGAAAGCAATCCTCAAGGGTCGAATCAATATATAAAGAAGCTGTTTGGTATATTTCGGACTCCATAAACTCTTTGCGCTTTTCATTTTTGATCCTGTTATTTTCACCTATTTCGGACAGCAGCTGTTCATGATCCGGTTCAGGTTCGCCGCAAGATGGCAGAATGATTATTGTCATACATAACAGGATAAATAATAGTTTTCTTAGTTTCATATAGATTCACCTTTGCTTTTCATATCGTTATGATCTGACCAGAAGAAATATAATGCAGGTTATTCATGAAAGGCTGCATAATGCAGAATTGTTCCCTTCCTGTACAGTGACAGGTATAAAACTCAGTGGGGAAGAGGTTAAGCTGCTGTGCATAGGCACTGACAATGTCCTTTGATGTTATTTTCATAAAGTGGAATCCGCCGACAAGAATATCGGGCTGGAATTCTTCCGTTATAGACATAATACCCTTGTGTGAACATCCGCTTATGAGTATCCGTTTGTCGTTTTCCTCAATAAGAAGGTAATGCTCATGACGAAAATCATCCGGGATATAAACTCCGTTTTTCATTTCGTAAAGACCTGCGCTCGGAGCATCGGAACGTTTTGAAAGCTCGTAGCAGGAAAACAGAGTCAGCCCCTTGTCAATAAGATATTCTTCATCGGTAAATACAAGTCTTTCACTGTATTGAAGCTCAGTGTCAAGACCGATATATTTCTTTTCAGCATTAAAATGAGGCTCAAAGGCATAACGATTGATAAAAACAGGGGCTTTGCTGTTAAGCTCAAGAAATTTTTTCAATCCGCCTCCGTGGTCATAATGTCCGTGAGAGAGAACAGCAATATCGACATTTCCAAGGTCTATTCCGAGCTTTTCTGCATTTTCGGCAAAAAGCTCGCTTTGCCCCATATCGAAAAGAATAATGTGCTTCTCTGTTTCAATCAGCAGTGAAAGACCATGTTCACATCCGATGTTTTCTTTTTTCGATGTGTTTTCTGCAAGAACTGTTATTTTCATATATATCACCTGTTATATTATGCTGAAATACCCGCATGAATTCTGATATAGCAGTTTTCATGCGGGTATTGAATATTGCGTATATTATATCAATCGGCATTTGCCTTTGCTATTTCGTCTATCTGATCTCTGATACGCAGGAAGGCGTCTGTAACAGTCGGGTCAAATTTTTTGCCTCTCTGTTCCTTGATATTATCAAATACGACTGACGTCGGAAGTGCAGCCTTGTAGCTTCTTTTTGCAACAAGAGCGTCAAAGTAATCGGCAATTGTCATGATCCTTGCACAAAGCGGTATCTCATCTCCGGCAATACCGTAAGGATATCCGGAACCGTCCCAGCATTCATGATGATACAGTGCAACGGATTTGGCGACCTTGAGGAAGTTTTCATTCTCAATATCGCTCATGGATTCCTCAATAAGCTTTTTGCCGTTTACAGTATGCTGTTTTATTGTTGCAAATTCTGATTGTGTAAGTCTTCCCGCTTTTGTAAGTATAGCGTCGGGAATGGTGATCTTTCCGATATCGTGCAGAGGTGCGGACATCATGGTATCATGCATATAATTGTCATCGAGTATATCGGCATAATCACCGTTGCGTTTTAACTCTTTTACGAGAGCTTCAACGTATTCGCTTGTACGTTTGACGTGTTTTCCGGTGCTGCCGTCACGGGCTTCAATTATATTTGCAAAGCTTATAATGATCTGGTTCTGCATACTTTCGATCTCATTGACTTTTTCATTTACGCTGGTATCAAGCTCGCTTCTTTTATCATCAAGTGAAAATACAAGACGGCTGACAAATATAGCTGTAACAAGAAAGCTGAATGTGCAGTTAAGAAGAACGAGTGTAGTATTAAGCCAGTATTCAAGATGGTGCTGGGGAGCATACTCGCTGAAAAATACAGTCATATACATGAATGTAATAAATGCAAGCGCAAGCAGCAATTTTCTCAGAAATGTATACAGCTTACCCTTTTTCTTTATAAAGATGGAAATAAATACAAGAGGGATAAGCAGATAATGGAAACCGGGAGCCAGTCCGAAAAGATATACTGTGCATATCTGGTGCAGATATATCTCAAGACCCGAACCGATGGTAAGGAATATCCATGATCCCTTTACACGGCGAAGGATTATTACAAATGCAGTGTAAAGTATCACACAAACCGCATCAAGCAGCAGCAGCATGGGAATTTGCAGATATGAAAAAATACCCATATAAACACCATGGAGTATTACGCATGTCAGAAAAAACATATTCAGCGGTGCGCTGAAATAGGAATAATCCGAATAATCCTTATCATCATTATAAGTAGGCGTACCCGTAAAAAAGTCCGTCAGATTTGCGGATTTCTTTTTTTGTTTTTCTTCTCGTTTTTTCAGCCGCTTCAGGGCTTTTTCATTCTCAGCGTCGATACGGTTTTTTTCTTTCTGCTCATTTTGTTCATTTTTACTCACGGCGATACCGCCTTTCAGATAGATTCAGCAACTATTATTTCTGCCGTTTAAGGCAATTGTAACATAACGATACTATAATATTGCAGACATAAAGAACCGGAATAGATAAACAGGCTCAAATAACAGAATGCAATAATAGAATAAAACAATTATACTACATTTCCATAAATATTTCAATAGCTAATAACAATTTTTGTTAATTTTGAATCTTTATGTATAATATTTGTTCTGCATTCCGGATCATTACAGATAAGAGTTTTAGGATGTTTTTCCGCCACTTACCACCACCTTTTCCGGTATGTGAGGACAGGACGAAGCTGTTGTGAAAATATAATAAATTTTTGATGAAAAAGCTTGTAAAATAGCGGGTTTTGCGGTTTATTTGACGATTTGCATAATTAATAACATATTGCTTTGTTGGAAATAAATGAAAAAAATTCTAAAAAGTCATCATTAATACCTTGAAATTTTACAATCGTTAAGATATAATGTTATAGAAAGTGGTGAAAGGTGCAACAAAGTGGCGGACTATGGTTTACGTTCCCTTATAATTGACGGAAATGAGGTGTAGAAATGCTTATCGGTAATTATCAGCACAATATTGATATAAAAGGCCGTGTGATAATGCCTGCTAAGTTCCGTGAGGAGCTTGGAGATATTTTCTATGCCACCAAAGGGAAGGATAATACGATCACCGTTTTGTCAAAGGATTCATGGGATGAGCTTGGTCGGAAAATATCCGAAATGCCTTCCGCCAAAACTGTTCAGATCACAAGATTCCTGTTTTCAAGCGCTGCCGAGCTTATTCCCGATAAGCAGGGCAGAGTTCTTATTCCTCAGCCGCTGCGTGAATATGCCGGTCTTGACAAGGATGTTGTAATAAACGGGACAGGATCAAAGGTTGAAATATGGGACAAGGAAGCATGGGATCGTTATAATAATGATCTGTCGGGAGACGATATATATGATCTTATGGATAAGCTTGAGCTTTGATGAGGTGATCTGATGGAATTTTCACATAAACCTGTGCTGTTTGATCAGACGATGGAAGTACTTGATGTAAAACCTGACGGCATATATCTTGACGGTACGGCAGGCGGCGGAGGTCATTCATCGGGCATTTTATCAAGACTCGGAGAAAACGGCAGACTTATATGTGTAGATCAGGATCCGGACGCTATAGCTGTTCTGAATGAGCGCTTCGGCAGTGATAAAAGGGTAAGCGTATGCCGGAATAATTTTTCTGAGATCCCGTCGATCATAAAAGAGCTTGGTATAGTATCGCTTGACGGCGTGCTTATGGATATAGGAGTTTCATCACACCAGCTTGACAGCGCAGAAAGGGGCTTTTCCTATCATAATGATGCCCCGCTTGATATGAGAATGAGTCAAAGCGGAACAAGCGCTGCCGATCTTGTAAATACATTGCCGTATGCGGAGCTTGTCAGGATACTGAGCAGATACGGCGAGGAAAAATTTGCAAAGAATATTGCAAGGTCGATCGAAAGAGAAAGAGAAAAGGCGCCTATAGAGACAACTCTTCAGCTTGCGGAAATAGTAAAATCTGCATATCCTGCGGCAAAAAGACATGAAAAGCATCCCGCAAGGAAAACTTTTCAGGCATTGAGGATCGCAGTAAACGGGGAGCTTGACAGACTGAGTACCGGACTTGACGGTGCTTTCGGGTCTTTGAAAACAGGAGGACGTCTTGCAGTAATAACATTCCATTCTCTTGAGGACAGAATGGTAAAGCAAAGAATGAACAGCTTTTGCGAGGGCTGCATATGCCCGAAGGATTTTCCTGTATGCGTATGCGGACGAAAGCCAGAGGGAAGGCTTGTTACAAGAAAGCCGCTTACGGCATTTCAGGATGAGCTTGACGATAATCCCCGCAGCCGCAGCGCAAAGCTTCGCTGTGTGGAAAGGATCAGAGCTTAATGCTTGCGGGATTTTTTTGCTTATGCTGCGGCAATAACAATTTTGTTATTTTTTCGCTAAAAAATTAAGACATAAAACCGCTTTATAATAAGGTCTTTTTATTTAATTATAACAAAAATGTAAGGATTTGCTTTGTGCGACAGGCAAAAAACTTGATTATTTATTTGGTGTGTTGTACAATTAATTTAATCAGATTTTAGTTAAATTGACAATCAGGATCATTTATTTGCGATAGTTGTTCGTAGATCAGCTATCAGTGTATATAGAAATAGTATTTCCGGCGGAGACCGGTTATGGAAGGGGAACATTAATAATGGCAGGTGAGAAGAGGACGGAGGCCTATGATCTCTCTATTCTTGATTCATTCGCTATGGATATGTCCGGTACGGATAAAAAATCCAAGAAAAAGAAAAAGAGCGGGCAGATCATCAGCATCAGCAAAGGATCATCCGCCAAGGCTCAGAGAAGAAAGCGTAATCCCGCAGCAATACTGGGAGTAAGTCTTCTTACACTGCTTATTGCTGTAATACTTATAACGCTGGTTCATCTGAATGCAAAGCTTAACGAGATGAATGAAGAGATAAACGCTCAGGAAAAGGTATTGACGGATCTTTCAAATAAAGAGGCTCAGTACCAGCTTACAATAGACAGTAAATTCACAGACGATTATGTACGCAAATATGCCGAAAACAAACTGAATATGACCCCTGTAAAATCTGCACAGAAACAATTTATCTCTCTGTCCGACGGAGATAAGGCGGAGGTAATTGAGGAAAGCGGTTCGGGAGATGTTTTCTATCATATAAAGAAGGCATTCGGTTTATGACGGCGGTATAACTTTTTGATTTTACGCATATTAGTTTTTTAGAAAAGACTGAACGGGGCTTATGTTTGCACAGGAAGGTGAGTAAATGGCAAAAAAAGGAGCAGCGGCAAAACTCTGGAACAGATCTACCATTCTTATGTTTATTATTATAATTCTCGGTTTCGGAACAGTATTTGCCCGTCTTTTTTACCTTCAGGTATATCAGGCAGAGGAGCTTCAGCACAGAGCGGTCGAACAACAGCTCCATGATACTACAGTTTCTGCAAAGAGAGGCAGTATCTATGATGCAAACGGAAATGTGCTTGCTCAGAGTATTACTGTATGGAATGTTGTGCTTGCGCCTGCAAACTTCAAAAATGGCGACGAGGAAGGAAGAAAAATAGTTGCAAAGGGTCTTGCAAAGATCCTGGAGCTTGATGAGGATGAGATACTCAAAAAAACTCATGAAGATTCTTACTATGTTGTTCTGAAAAATAAGGTAGAGACAAAGACAAGAAATCAGATACTTGCATTCGAGGACAAAATATATAAAGAGAAAAAGATCAGCAATGTAATTAATCTGATAGAAGATTATAAACGTTATTATACTCATGACAATTTTGCAGGTCCTATACTTGGCTTTGTAGGCGCAGACAGTCAGGGTCTTTCGGGGATTGAATATCAGTATGATGCAGAGCTGAACGGCAATTCGGGAAGGATCGTTATAGCCCAGGATGCTCATAACCAGCCTTTGCCTTATCAGTATGAGCAGAAGATAGAGGCTTCAAACGGTTCTGATATCGTATTGACTATAGATGAAAATATCCAGAGTATAATGGAAAAATATGTAAGAGAATCCATAAGGGAATTCAATGTATCGAACCGTGGATGCGCCATTATGATGAACGTCAAGACAGGCGCAATTTTAGGTTTTGCCTGCGAAGGTGCGTTTGATCCGAACGATCCCTTTGAGATAGCCGATAAGTCGGTCCTTGCAAAGATAAACCAGCTCAGCGGAAAGGAAAAGGAAGAAGCCGAAAACAAAGCGCTCAATGCTCAGTGGAGAAACAAGGGTGTAAGTGATACCTATGTTCCGGGTTCTGTTTTCAAGATAGTAACGGCATCCGCTGTTCTGAGTGAGGGTCTTGTCGATAAGGATACCAAATATCACTGCGAGGGCGCATACAGCCCGTATGAGGGAGCTCAACCGATCAGCTGTTGGGATTCCGAAGGTCATGGTATACAGACTCTTGAACAGGCTCTTTGTAATTCATGTAACCCTGCATTTATGCAGATAGGTGTAGATCAGCTCGGCCGCCAGAAATTCTATGAATATTATGTTGCATTCGGTTTCTCCGAAAAGACAGGTATTGACCTTCCCGGCGAAAGCGAGGACGTATTCTTTAATAAAAAGGATGGCGTCTGCGGAATGGATATGATGGACCTTGCGGTTGCATCATTCGGTCAGAACTTCAAGATCACGCCTATACAGATGCTTACTGCAACAGCGGCTATTGCAAACAAGGGAAAGCTTATGCAGCCATATGTTGTACAGCAGGTAGTCGATTCAAACGGAAACGTCATCAGAAATACCGAGCCTACAGTAAAGCGTCAGGTCGTAAGCGAAAAGGTCGCACAGGAAATGTGCGGTATGCTTGAAAGAAATGCAAAATACGGCGGTGCTAAAAACGGTTATGTAGCTGGCTACCGTATAGGCGGAAAGACAGGTACATCACAGAAGATCGTTGATGAGGACGGTAACAAGACAAATGACTATATCGCATCCTTCTGCGGTATTGCTCCATGTGATGACCCTGAAATAGCTTTGCTTTGTTATTTCGATACGCCTGATGAAAAGATAAACTATTACGGTTCTGCTGTTGCAGGTCCTTGTCTGAGAAATATATTCAATGAGGTACTTCCGTATCTCGGAGTTGAAAAAGTATTTGCGGATGATGAAAAAGCCCAGGTCGAAATCTCAATAAAGAACTATGTTGAAATGACGGTAAGCGAAGCAAAGACGGAGCTTGAAAAATCAGGTCTGAAATACGAGATAGTCGGATCAGGCAAAAAGGTAGTTGCTCAGAATCCTCAGCCGTATTCAGGTGTTCCAGCAGAGGGAACGGTTGTTTTGTATACCGATAAGGAAAGACTGAGTAAGGTCAGGGTTCCTGATTTCAAGGGATGCAGTATCAGCGATGTCAACTATCTTGCAGTTCAGAGTGATCTGAATCTTGAAATAATCGGGTCATCGGCGGGTGCGACTGAATCATATTCTAAAAACCAGGAGATAACCCCCGGGGGGGGGGGGGGGGCGTTTTCTNNTGCAGGAAGAGAGGTTGAGCCGTATACAGTCGTGACGGTAATATTCAACCAGGATAACAGTATAATGTAGTAATAGAATATTAATGATTATTTGTTTATCCGGAAGATAAAAAACAGGATCAGGATTTTCCGGGACGTAAGAAAAAATGCATGGCACAAAGAGAAGGGGTGCGACGTTGTGACAAACCGTATAAAAACAGTACAAAATCCAAGATTGATAGTAATTGCCTGTAATAACGGTACCCGTGTAGGGGATATCGTATCAGATGTTCTGAATTATTGCAAATATAATACGTGTATAAACGATTTTTCACAGAATACAGATTTTGTGATAGAAAACCCTGATTATACGGGAGAATGTCCTAGGAATGTTATTGCTGATACAATTTTGTTCGATGATGACAGCAAATACAAATGCGAATGTGCAAAGAAATTCCGCAGCAGAGTGACCTCATATGAAAATGCGATGCATCTTTACGGAGGAGAGCCGCAGGATGTGCTGACATATTCAAGCGAGCATTATGCCGCAGATGTTGCCTGCAGGAATATATCAAGAAGAAACGGGAAAGCCGTCTTTGATATTATCGGAAACGGTATTCTCAGCAGAGTTAATATCAAAGATGGAAAATATTCAGTTGATGAGGTGCTTGCATGTACAGGAGTACTGCTTGCAGCAGGGCTGCCTCTGGCGTCTATCATAAATTACTTTGAAAACTAATATTATTGATAAGCTCTGATCGGTTTATCTGATAATACAGCATTTCTGAATATTTGCAGACAGGAAGAAAAGGGTGGAAAAAATGTCGGGAATATGGACAATTGTTGCGGCGGCTCTGTCGTTTGCGATATCGGGAGCTTTGGGTATATGGCTTGTGCCGTTTCTCAGAAAAAAGCACTTCGGACAGACTATACTGGAGGAAGGCCCAAAATGGCATCAGGGTAAACAGGGAACTCCGACAATGGGCGGTTTCATGTTCATTGCCGCAAGTATTATAACAACTGTTATATGTGTTCTGCTTTTCCATATTACAGGCACAGACAGCAGAGGGATCCCTCCCGAAACAATGCTCCAGAGCGCAAAGATTTACGGCGGTCTTTTTATGGCAGCCTGCTACGGGGCAATAGGCTTTCTTGACGATTATGTAAAGGTCGCAAAAAAACGTAATTTGGGTCTTACTCCAAAGCAAAAGCTTGTCCTGCAGTTTGCTGTAGCAGCTGCGTATCTTTTCACAATGTTTCTTTTCGGTGATAAGACAGAAACCTTTATCCCTTTTTATGGTATGCTTGATATCGGAATTCTGTACTATCCGCTTGCAGCTATACTTATTGTCGGAATTGTGAATGCAGTTAATCTTACAGACGGTATTGACGGTCTTGACGGTTCTGTTACATTTTTTGCAGGAATATTCATGATGATGATGGCAGGCTATTGCACAAGGACAGGGCTTTCCATCATGGGAGCGTCAATTGCAGGCGGCTGTCTTGGATTTCTGATCTGGAACTTTAATCCCGCAAAGACTTTCATGGGAGATACAGGCTCCTTGTATCTTGGCGGTTATATCTGTGCTTTGCTTTTCGGTCTTGATATGGAGATATTTCTTATTCCTATCGGATTTGTATATATTGCAGAGATGTTCTCTGTTATATTACAGGTGTCATATTTCAAGATCACACATGGCAAAAGACTTTTCAAGATGAGCCCGATACATCATCATTTTGAAATGTGCGGATGGTCTGAGGTAAAGATAGTTGTAGTATTCAGTCTTGTGGAAGCAGTATTCGGCGCACTGTCACTTTTCCTTGTAATGGCAGGAAAATGATCAGCGGATGATAACGGAAATATCTGAAAATAGTTTCACAGATATCAGGGTGTGGGGCAAAGCTCTTAAATTTTCCCTTTTGTTTTTCAGAGTATCTGTCTGTGCTTTGTATACTGTCCGATATCGGAATGAAAAAATATTGTATAAATTGATACTTTTTTCCCTGCTATTGAAACAACGGGAAAGATGTGTTATTATATGATATAATAGTTTATGCTCGGAATGAGCTTTGGATAGGTGACTTTTACGGTTTATACCGGGAGTCACCGTTACTCATGTTATGAAAGGGAGTGCAAGGATGCCATACAGCAGCAATGCCCCGGCAAGAAAGCTGCCGCAAAGACCCGAACCTTCTCCTCAGCAGAAGGAAAATGGAAATATTGTAAAAGAAATAAAGGGCGGACGTAAGGGTCAGGCGAAAAAAAATAAACTGAAGCTGTTTTCCATTCGTTTAGGCGTTGACCTTATCTTCTTTTTTCTTGTTATAATACTTGTTATCATAGGACTTATAATGATGTATTCCGCAAGCTATCCCGCTGCTCTGAGGTATGAAAACAGCAGTACATTCTATCTCTTCAAGCAGGGCGCATTTGCAGCTGTCGGTGTAGCATTAATGATATTCATTTCATATTTTGATTATCACCACCTGCATATCGTTGCGCCGCTTTTATATTTCGGCGGTCTGCTGCTGCTTATTTTAGTACTTCTGATGCCGGGTTATCCTAAACGATGGATCTCTCTCGGACAATTCGGATTTCAGGCTTCGGAGCTTGCAAAGTTTGCGCTTATACTGGAGCTTGCGGATTGGTCGTCAAAGCATTTCCGTGATATGCATACATTCAAGACGGGGGTTCTTCCAGGACTGATAATGTATGTAGCTTATGCTGCTCTGCTTGCTGCCGAGCCGCATTATTCAGGTATAGTAATCATTACCCTTCTTGCTGCGGTAATGATGTATATAGGCGGTGTACGAAAGAGATATTTTCTTATCGCAGCAGCTGCGCTGGGACTTATACTTCTTATCCTTATTGTCACTGATAAGCTCGGCTATGCAATGCAGCGTCTTGACGGATGGGGACAGGCGCTGACATATGTCAATGAAGACCTCTGGCAGCATACCTATCAGACAAGAAATTCACTTTATGCTATAGGTTCAGGAGGAATATGGGGTCTTGGTCTTGGTCAGTCAAGACAGAAATTCATGTATATTCCCGAAGCTCAGAATGACTTTGTTTTTGCTGTGGTATGTGAAGAATTGGGGCTTGTGGGCGCTGTTATAATATTGAGTCTGTTCATACTTCTCGTATGGAGGGGTATTACAATTTCAAAACGGGCAAAGGATCCATTCGGTTCAATGCTCGGAGCAGGTCTTTCGGCTCAGATCGGTATACAGACTATTCTGAATATACTTGTTATTACCGACTGGCTTCCGAATACAGGTATCAGTCTGCCGTTTTTCAGTTACGGCGGCACATCGCTTCTTATGATCATGGCGCAGAT
The DNA here is from genome assembly GCA_002351795.1 of Ruminococcaceae bacterium UBA2806. Taxonomy (GTDB): domain Bacteria; phylum Bacillota; class Clostridia; order Oscillospirales; family Acutalibacteraceae; genus UBA1213. The sequence goes on from DEHG01000030.1 coordinate 11,203, forward strand.
GGGCATAATACTGTCCATTTCCCGCACATCAAATCTTGAAAAGGTATGAGGTGGAATTAATATGAGAATAATTTTTGCCGGAGGCGGTACTGCGGGACATATTAACCCTGCGCTTGCTATTGCCGGATATGTAAGAGAACAGCAGCCCGATGTTGAAATACTTTATATAGGCTGCAAAGGCGGCATGGAAGAAAGACTTGTGCCGCAGGCAGGATTTGAATTCAAAAGCGTTATCGTTCAGGGCTTCAGGAGAAAGCTTACTCCGAAAGGAATTGCCGAAAACATTGTTACTATCAAAAAGGCAATAAGCGCAGAAAATGACGCTAAGGCTATCATAAAGGAATTCAAGCCGGATATCTGTGTAGGAACGGGAGGATATGTCAGCGGACCTGTGCTTAATGCTGCCGCAAAGCTTGGCATACCTACGCTTATACATGAGCAGAATGCATATCCCGGTATCACGAATAAAATGCTTGCAAAAAAGGCTACCAGAGTAATGCTTGCAATGCCCGCAGCAAAAAAGCATTTTAAGGGCAAATGTCATTTTGTAGATACGGGTAATCCTGTAAGGGGCGAGATACTTACCGCTGACAGGGAAGACGCAAGGAAAAAGCTCGGACTTGACGAAAGACCTGTTATCCTGTCATTCGGCGGAAGTCTCGGCGCACAGATAATAAATGAATCGCTTGCAGATATAATATCAAGAAGCGCAAAGGACGGTAAATATCAGCATATCCATGCATATGGTCAGTATGGCAAATGGTTCCCCGATCTTCTCAGGGAAAAGGGCGCTGATCCTGATAAAGCCGATAATCTTGATATCAGAGAATATATCAATGATATGCCCGTATGTCTTGCAGCAGCAGATGTTGTTGTAGCGAGGGCGGGTGCGATCACACTAAGCGAGATACAGGTCAAGGGAAAGCCGTCGGTGCTTATACCCTCACCAAATGTTGCAGAAAATCACCAGTATCATAATGCAATGGCTCTCGTTGAAAAAAATGCTGCCGTTATGATAGAGGAAAAGGATCTTACTCCTCAGAAGCTTACAGAAGAGATCGACAAGCTTGCGTCAGATCCCGAAAGACTCAGAGAATATTCTGAAAATGCAAAAAAAATGGCTATAAATGACGCTGCAAAAAGGATCTATTCGGTAATTGTAGAGGTACTTGCTAAAAAAGATATCGAATGATCCGGTATTTCAGGGGGCAGTATCAAAGGGCATTTCCGAAAACCTGCATTGGTTATTATAACCGCTGAAACAGGTTTAAAGTCTGCCTGAATCAACACGGAAGGGATGATAAAATGGAAAAACGATCTTCCGACGGGAAAAGGAAGCGTGATGCCGCAGCAGACAGAGCTGTGAAAGGTAAAAAAACATATACTGCCTCTGTCGGGGAAAAGCGGGCAAATCCACGTCCTGTTCCGGGCAGACCGGTGCCTTCTGTCAGCTCCCGGGAGAAAAATGCACAGCAGACTTCTCAGGAAAAAACTGAAAAAAAAGCAAGAAAAGTAAATAAACCTACAGATGAACATAAAACACAGAAACCAATTCAGGATAATGCAGGAGTGAAGGATACTTCTGTTAGGTTAAAAACCAAAAGCCGCCGTCCGGTCAGAAGACGCCGCACAAGTCTGGATGAGTCGGTCAAAGAGGAAAAGGATATTTTAGGTGTAGAAAAACCTGATGAAATATCATATTTTGAAGCAAAAACAGCAGAACCTCCGAAAAAGCCGCCAAGTCCCTATGTCAGAAAGCTTAAAAAAGTTATGCTGGCAATTCTTACTATTATTGTGATACTCGGAATATTTTCTGTCCTTGCATTTACTGTATTCTTCAAGATCGATGAAGTGACTGTTGAGGGAAAAACAAGATATGCTGATGAAGAAATAATAAAGGCTTCGCAAATTAATACAGGTGATAATCTGCTGCTTTTCAATACCGGCAAGGCTGCTGACAACATCATGAATACTTTTCCGTATATTGAGACTGTTGATGTAGAAAAAAAGCTGTTCAATTCCATTAATATAAAGGTTACTCAGGCAAAGCCGGCTAAAATCGTTGAAAATGAAGGAAAATATGTTGTTCTCAGCAAAAAAGGTAAAATAATTGAGATCAATGACAAAAAGAAGTATGATGTTCCTGCAATATACGGCGCAAAGCTTAAAAATGTAAAGCTTTCGTCAAAGGTTAATTTCAAAGACGAAAATCTGAAAAAGTATCTTGATAAGGTATTGAATGCGCTGGATGAAAACGATATGATAAAAGAAGTTTCTACTGTCGATATTTCAGATACATCCGGCATAAAGATAATCAAGAAAAACGGATTCAGGATCATTATAGGTAATTTTGAAAACGTGGATTATAAGATAAAAACCGCCGCATATATTATCAAAAATAATGTTAAGGCAAACGCAATGGGTACGCTTGATGTTTCTCTTGCCTCAGCCGAAAGCGGTAAGTCATATCTGCGTCTGGGCGAGGATTGGGATGAACAGTCCTCCGAACAGAATAACAGCAAGCCGTCCGATGCACAGGGATCACCCTCGGAACAAACAAGCGGTGATGAACAGAGTGAGAGCAGCGGAAATGACGGTCAGGAAGAAAACGAATATGTAAGCGAAGAATTGGTACAAGAATAGTTATAGTTGAAATTACTAAAAGTCAACAGGCGTTTTTGTGCATTTGGGGTAAGAATTTTATTTTTCATGAAAATTTCTGTTTATGTATTGAAATTAATCGTGAAAAGTGGTAAATTAATAATGGTTATTTTTTAATATGAAAATTATCTGTGTCAGAGAATTAACGGATGTTCTGTTGTTTTTCTGATTTCGACAAGATGTTTTATATGAAGGGAGTATTATAAATGCCTTATGAATTTGAAAGTGCTGATATTGACAGCGTAGTACGAATTAAGGTAGTAGGAGTCGGCGGCGGCGGCGGAAACGCAATTGACCGCATGGTTGATTATGTTACAGGTGTTGAATTTATTTCTATCAATACCGACCAGCAGGCTCTTAACCGCAGTAAAGCTACCTTGAAAATGCAGATCGGTGAAAAGATCACTCACGGAAAAGGCGCAGGCTCCAAGCCTGAGATCGGTGAAAAAGCTGCTGAGGAAAGCAGAGATCAGATAGCTGAAGTTATCAAGGATGCTGACATGGTATTTATCACTGCCGGTATGGGCGGCGGAACAGGTACAGGCGCAGCTCCTATCGTTGCTCAGATCGCAAAGGAAATGGGCATACTTACAGTCGGTATCGTTACAACACCGTTCCTCTTTGAAGGAAAGAGAAGAATGGAACAGGCAGAAAACGGCATCGCAAATCTCAAGCAGCATGTAGATTCACTTATCGTTATTCCTAACGAAAGACTCAAGCATATCAGCGAGGAAAGAATTACACTTCAGAATGCATTCTTTGCAGCTGATGATGTTCTCCGTCAGGGCGTTCAGAGTATCACTGATCTTATCGTAATACCCGGACTTGTCAATCTTGACTTTGCTGACGTTACATCAGTAATGAAGGATGCAGGTTATGCACTTATGGGCGTTGGTGTTGCTTCCGGTAAGGATAAGGCAAAGATCGCAGCTCAGAATGCTATTTCCAGCCCGCTTCTTGGCACATCTATCCAGGGTGCAAAGGGTCTTATCGTCAATATCAAGGCATCGCCTGATATCGGTCTTGATGAGATCCAGGAGGCTTCCACAATGATCTCCGAGCAGGCTGATGAAAATGCTATCATTATCTGGGGTGCTGCTCTTGATGAGGAAATGGAAGATGCTATCAGCGTAATAGTAATAGCTACAGGTTTCCCCACAACTGATAATTACGCTCCCGTAAATAAGAAGGATGAAAGAAAGCCTTCATCTTCACCGTTCCAGTATGGCACTCCTGTAAGACAGGAACCCAACCGTTTCGGAGCAGTTTCCAGACCGCAGCCGCAGCCAAGACCGCAGCCTCAGCCTCAGCCGAGCTATAATCCGTTTGCTCCCACTCCGGCACCGCAGCCGCAGCCGCAGCCTCGTCAGGAAGAAGTTCCTGTATTCCCGAATGCTAATACATCTATTCCCCAGAGCCGTCCGGCTCCACAGCCGAAGCCTCAGTCTTCAAGCAGCGGGGATTCAGATGAATCATATATGGATATCATTTCGCTGTTCAATAATAAATAATAACTATTTATGCCCGTCAAGCTTTGGCGGGCATTTTTAGAAGCAAAAAAGGAAAAGGTGATGAAAGTGAAAACAAAGAATGTATTGGATCTGACAGATCTTTCTCACAGTGAGCTTATGGAAGTTATCAGGCTTGCAGATGAGATCCGCAAAAAGCCGTCTGATTATGCAGACTCATGCAGGGGAAAGATACTTGCGACCCTGTTCTATGAGCCATCCACAAGAACGCAGATGTCTTTTCAGACAGCTATGCTGCGCCTTGGCGGAACAATTATAGGATTTGATAATCCGCAGAATTCAAGCGTTGCAAAGGGTGAGAGCCTGAAGGATACTATCACTGTAGTCGGAGGATATACGGATATTATTGCCATACGAAATCCAATGGAGGGCGCAGCGGCGGCGGCAGCGATGTACTCGCCTGTTCCCATAGTAAACGCAGGCGACGGAGGACATCTGCATCCTACACAGACGCTTACCGATGTTATAACTCTGCATAATGAAATGGGCAGGCTTGATAATCTTACGATAGGTCTTTGCGGAGATCTTAAAAACGGCAGAACTGTCCATTCACTTATCAAAACGATGTCAACCTTTAAGGGAAATAAATTTATTCTGATTTCAACTCCCGAGCTTACGATACCTCAGTATATAAAGGATATCATAATAGCTTCTGACTGCTCATATGAGGAGATACCCGGACTTGCAGATGCTATTCCTCAGCTTGATGTATTGTATATGACAAGGATACAGCGTGAAAGATTTTCAAGTGAGGAAGAATATCAACGTCAGCATGGTGTATTCATTCTTGATAAAGCAAAGATGAAGCTTGCAAAAAAATCAATGCGTATACTTCATCCTCTTCCGAGAGTTGACGAAATAGATGTTGAGGTCGATTATGACGACAGAGCAAAGTATTTTGAACAGACTGTATATGGAATGTACGGCAGAATGGCGCTTATAATCAAGCTGCTTGAAGGTTCCGTAAAGGAATTTCCTCCAAGGGTCATGCCGACGCATCCTTTCCGCTGCAAGAATCCGAAATGTATCACGTCATCAGAAAAATACCTCCCCGGAATATTCAGGGAAGCAGGCGGAGATATGCTTATCTGTAAATACTGTGACGGAAGAAGGCTCATTTAGTTGTTTTAATAGGCGATCACTAAATGCAGGTTTTCAGAATTGACTAAAATAATCAGAAATAAATAAGGTCAGCCTTAAACAGATGATACTCTGAGTGGCTGACCTTAGTTATTTTTACTTATTTCCGGCTGCGAATTTTGCTGCCTGATCAACTACGTTGCCGACGGTATCGGAAACTGTCTTTTTGTCGATCTTGTCACCGGTAACTTTTGTAGC
>DEHG01000030.1:16745-19428 GCA_002351795.1 Ruminococcaceae bacterium UBA2806
TGCGTCTGCTGCGGCAGATTTGACCTGTTTTACAATGTTTTCATCCTTTGCAGCAGAGCTGACTGCGTTTTTTACCATGTCATTTCCGGCAACTGATTTTACCTGATCTAAAAGTCCCATGTTATCATCTCCTTTACGATTTATAATACAGGATATCTGTATAGATATTTTACAATAATATTTCTGTTTTGTCAATATTGGTGAAATTATGTTACATGGTTAACTTTTACTTGAAAAAATTGTCATAAGGTTGTATAATGTGAACAGTCGTAAGGCAGACGATAAAAATAATTATAAAGGGGAATGCTTATGAAATTTGTTAAAGTTTTTGTCGGAATTATTATTCTGGCAATAGTTGGCGCTCTTGTAGCCGGTCTTCTTGTCGATAATTTTACTTCTTCAGATATTGAAGGTAAGCTGAAGGCAATTGAGCCGCCTGCAAGCGGTACAAAAACCTCAAGTATCGTTGACTCTGTTTCAAGAACAGGTAAACTGTCCGATCCTAACGGTCCGCTTGAGTTTTACGGCGCTGTTCTTATTGAAAGCAGTGTTGATTACGGTTCTATTGTTGGTTACTACAAAGATAAATCTACTGCAGATCTTGATATTAAAGTCGTAAGTCAGAAACAGGCAGCAGATACTTTCGGAAGTGATTTCCCGAAGGAACTCAGATTCAGTCATCATGATTCTTCACCGGATGGTTTCTATATTGTCTATGCATTCGGTGAAGGTAATGATCCTTTCCCGCTGCTTGACTTCCGTGCATATATTTGATTTTCAGCGATTATTCCTGTCGGTCATTATGACTGACAGGAATTTTTTTCTAAAATCACTTGAAAAGTAATGTGGAGTATATTATACTTAATATAACCTTAATTATTTCAAGGGGGATGTATATGTATAAAAATTATTTATTCGATCTTTATGGAACGCTTATAGATATCAATACTGATGAATGGTGCGATGAACTGTGGGAAAAAATGGCTCTTATCTATTCTATGAGCGGTGCGCCGTATACAGCAAAAGAGTTGAATAAAAGATATGATGAGCTTGTAATGGATGAGAAAGAACGTGTACCGAAGGAAAAGTATTCAACATATCCTGAGCCGCTTATTGACAATGTTTTTTCCCGTCTGTATGAGGAGAAGGGTGTAAAATGCAGTGATGAAATTGTTGCATTTACCGGCAGGGTTTTCAGATCCATTTCTATCAAGTTTATCAAGCTTTATGACGGTGTACATGAGCTGTTTGATGCTATACGGGAGCATGGAGGAAAAATATATCTGCTGTCAAATGCCCAGCGTACCTTTACCGAGCCTGAAATACGCTTGATGGGATTATATGACGAGTTTGAATATATAATGATATCCTCAGACGAAGGCTGTGCTAAGCCCGATGTTAAGATCTATCAGAATATGATGAAGAAATTCAACATGAAGCCCGAAGAAACAATAATGATCGGAAACGATTATCTCAGCGATATAAAGGGAGCCTATGATGCAGGCATAGATTCTCTTTATATTGATACGGATATATCTCCGAAGATCAAGGGACAACTGCTTGCAAAGTATAAGATCATGAGCGGCAGTCTTTTTGACGCCAAGGATGCGCTTTTTGGCAGAAGATAGAATATAATAAGAACAGCAGAGGGACTGCCACGCTTTTTAGTGTGACAGCCCTTTTTGGTTATCTAAAGTTCATCGAGTGTGCCGAAGGAATAACCCAGTTTTTCCCATTTTGTAAGCAGTTCATCAAGTATTTTACTGTTGGTTTCGGAGGTGCTGTGAAGCAGGACGATTGCGCCGCTGTGTATACGGGGTATCAGCTTTGAAAAAGCCTCATCCTCAGAGGGCTGGTCGTCATTGTACCAGTCTACATAAGCGAGGCTCCAGAAAATCGTTTTATATCCAAGCTTTTTTGCCATGCTCAGATTTTCAGGACTGTATTTTCCCTGAGGAGGCCGGTAATATTTTTTCATAGACTGACCGGTAACGTCTTTATATAGTTTTTCAAGCTCCGTTATTTCTTTGCGAAAACTGTCTTCATCGGAAATTGCAGACATATCGGGGTGAGTCATGGTATGGTTACCGACGGTATGCCCCTCGCTGACTATCCTTCTGACCAGTTCCGGGGAGGTTTTGATAAAATTGCCGACAAGGAAAAAGGCAGCCTTGACCTTATGTTTTTTCAGGACATCGAGGATGTGCGGAGTGAAACCGTTTTCATATCCTGCGTCAAATGTCAGATATATCTTTTTTTCGGATGTATTGCCGGTATAGAATGCATTGTATTTTTTCAGTTCATCCGCACCCGCATTTCCTGTCGGAGTACCGCCCTCCTGCGGATATGAAAGCCCCCAGTTCACATCTGTTGATGCGGTCATCGAAAGATTATCCCTGATGCCTGTGCCTGATATCACAAGGGCTGTTATCAGGACCGCCGCCGATAATAGTGCAGTGACCGATCTTTTGCCGAAAATCACATACATATTTTCACCGCCTTAATGAATATGGTTATCGGTAGATATTATGCAGCGCCTTCACCTGATATGCAAAGAAGCGTCTCAATTTCCGGCGAATACTCCTCAATTGTATCTGCGGCAGCAGAAAGCATATATTCAAAAAGCATACCGTTAAGATCTGTTTCATAGAAGCTTGTAGTCATGCGGAAATATAACAATCTG
>DEHG01000030.1:19434-23677 GCA_002351795.1 Ruminococcaceae bacterium UBA2806
GTCATCCATATCGAGATAAAAGCAGCCGTTGCTTAGTCTGTTGTTTATCAGGCAGACAGCAAGGGCAGCGTCAGCGGAATTTTTTGTATCAAAGGAGATATTAAGCGGCGAATAGAGATTGATAAGCATTTTTGACGGATCGACTGAATAAAGAAACTGCAGATCCCCGTCACGTCCGCAGATACGGCACCTGACGCAAAGGGTATTATCATCTTTGATATAGGGGATATCATTGTATTCAAGTGACCGGCAGATGAGCATATAATGTTTCCATGCTTTGGTAGATGTTATCGTCATAAAAAGGACTCCGTTTCTTTTGTGTATGATTTGATTATATAATAGCACTTTAATCGTGCAAAGTTTAGGGAAATAATGTGCAGCCGCTTTTATATTTATGATTTATATGTTATAATAATACGGTATGTTGTAAAAAAGGAGAGCGGAAAATGAACTATATTGAAGCTGTGGAAAAGATCAATTCATTTCTTGCTTTCGGCATAAAGCCGGGACTGGAAAGGATAAGGGAGCTTGCCGACAGGATCGGCGCACCATATAAGGAAATGAAATTTGTACATATTGCAGGAACTAACGGTAAGGGCAGTACCTGTGCTATGATATCGGAAACACTTACAAAAGCGGGATATAAGACAGGACGTTTCATATCCCCGTATGTTCTTGAATTCCGTGAAAGATTTATGATCGACGGTAAAATGATACCCGGGCAGACTCTTGCTGATCTTACAGAGGAAATTCTGCCCTATACAGAGGATATGCGAAAAGAAGGAAAGATTATAACGGAATTTGAATTTATTTTTGCTCTTGCGCTTTTATGGTACAGCAGGGAAAAATGCGATATTGTTGTACTTGAAACAGGTCTTGGCGGGCGGTTCGATGCGACAAATATCATTGATACCCCGCTGTGTTCCGTCATTACTTCCATTTCTCTTGACCATACGGCAATATTGGGAGATACCTATGAAAAGATAGCATTTGAAAAATGCGGGATAATCAAGCCTGACGGTATCTGTGTCGCATACGGAAAACAGGATGCAAATGCATTGAACGTAATAAAAGAATCAGCAAAAAGTAAAAATAATCGTCTTATCATTGCTGATGGAGACAGTGCAGAAATAATAAAAGCCGATATATGCGGGACGGTTTTCAGATATAAAGGACTTGAGATCAGCATAAGGCTTCCCGGAGATCATATGGTAAGAAATGCCGTAACTGCACTTGAGACGGTTTTTGCACTGAGGGACAGGGGGATCAATATTCCCGATAATATCATAAAGGAAAGCTTCGGCAGTGTGACATTTCCTGCAAGGATGGAGATCATCAGTAAAAAGCCGCTGATAATAGTTGACGGGGCGCATAATCCGGACGGGGCAAAGGCGCTTTCCGAAGCTTTGAAAAAATACATTCCCGAAAGGCGGAAAACAGGGATTGTCGGAATGCTTGCCGATAAGGATGTAAGTACATCACTTTCATGTCTTGTGCCGCTTTTTGATAAGATATATACTGTTGAACCCGATAACCCGAGAAAAATGACAGCGGGCCGGCTTGCACAGACTATTTCACCTTTTTGTAATGATATAACTCCATGCAATGACCTGAAAGCGGCATATAAAGAAGCACGTTCACAGCTTGGAGAGGATGAAGCGCTGATAATATTCGGCTCACTATATCTTGCGTCGGATATGAGAAGGATAGCCCTGGAGGAAGAAAAAAGATGACTCTGTATGAAAAACTTAAAAGGTACAACGAAAAGGGCTATTCCTCATTCCATACTCCGGGGCATAAGTGCAGCGGTTTTTTTGACGGGAGTATAATTGATCTCGATCTGACAGAACTGCCGGATACTGACGCCCTGTTTGAAGCGGAAGGTATAATAAAAGAAGAGGAAACGCTGTTCTCAGAGCTTTACGGGAGCGCAGCATCATTTATTTCCGCAGGAGGATGTACTCTTGCTATTCAGGCAATGATAAGGACTGCTTACAGTCCCGGAGGAAAAATACTCTGTGCAAGAAACGCTCACCGCAGCGCAGTAAATGCAATGGCGCTTCTTGGTATAGACCCTGTATGGCTGTACCCTAAGGGAACGAAAAACTATACGGGAAGGATCGATCCTGCCGATGTCGAGAGGGAGCTTGAAGCCTGTCCGTCGATAAAAGCCTGCTATATCACATCTCCGAGCTATTACGGAGAGATAAGCGATATCAGGAGCATAGCAGATATATGCCATAGATACGGAGTGATACTGCTTGTGGATAATGCTCATGGTTCACATCTTGCGTTCATGAAGGAGAATATGCATCCGCTTTATCTCGGAGCTGATATGACAGCCTGTTCTCTTCATAAGACAATGCCCGTTATGACAGGCGGAGCATTACTTAATGTTCGCACAAAAGAGCTTGCGGAAAATGCCAAGGAATATATGTCTCTGTTTGCTTCGACAAGCCCTTCATATGTCATTATGTCGTCATTATCGCTTTGCGCTGAATATATGATAAGCGGAAAGGGGCGGGAGGATTATCTGAGATGTGAGGAAGAAGTTGGGATTTTGAAAAAGCTTGCAGCAGAAAAAGGAATATCCTCTCCTGATGGTCTTTGTGATCCGCTGAGACTTACGCTTAATACAGCAAAAGCGGGACTTGCGGGAGAAAGCAAACAGCAGGAATTTTTTCACCGTCACAATATTGAATGTGAATTCTGTGACGGTGAAAATGCAGTTCTTATATTTACGCCGTTTAACAGTAAAAAAGACTTTGACAGGGTAAGGTCGGCAATAAACGAGCTTGGTAAAAATAAAGCCAAAGAGGTTTGCCGAAAATCATTTACGGAAAAGCCGCCCGAAAAGGTAATGACATTAAGGCAGGCGGTATTGTCACCGTCCGAAAAAATACCTGTACGTGATTCGGCGGGGCGGATTGCATCGGATACAGCCTGTCCCTGTCCTCCGGGGGTGCCGCTGATAATGCCGGGGGAGAGGATAGATGAAGATATTGCGCACAGGATGGAAAAATCGGGAATTGCAGAAATATCGGTGATCGGGAAATTATGACAGGTATGACCGATACTGTCAATCCGAGCAATCTGCCAATGTCATCCTGAGCGGCAGTTTACTTTAAACGAGAAAGGAAATTATTATGCTGAATTATCCTGTTTTATTTGTACATGGGATGGGGTTTCGGGATATGAAACTGATAAACTACTGGGGACGCATACCAAAAATATTTACAGATGACGGAAACAGAGTTTTCTACGGCGGACAGGACAGCAACGGTTCTGTTGAGGACAATGCATTGGTACTGAAAGAACGTGTAGAAACGATAATTTCAGAAACAGGCATACAGAAATTCAATGTAATAGCTCATTCAAAGGGCGGTCTTGATATGCGTTATGCCATATGCCGGCTTGGTATATCAGATCATATCGCTTCACTTACTACCATAAATACCCCTCATAACGGTTCAAAAACGATAGATAAAATATTGAAGCTTCCACAGTTTCCCATAAAATTCGGCAGTGCCTGCACCGATATCTGGATGAGAGTATTAGGTGACAAAAACCCCCGTACATATAATGTCATAAAATCATTCTCTACAGATTATGCCGATTATTTTAATGAGAAAAATCGTGATATAGATGGAATTTATTATCAGAGTTATGCCTGCGTTATGAAAAAAAGCAGCAGTGATATTTTTATGTGGTTTTCACATATGATAGTAAATGTAATTGAAGGAGAAAATGACGGTTTTCTTACACCTGCCGGAGTAAAGCACGGAAACTTTAAGGGTATAGTCAGAAGTAATTCGGGCAGGGGTATTTCGCACTGTGACGAGGTTGATATGCGCCGCCGCAGATTTACTAAAAAGGAAGGAGAGGGAGTATCGGATATAATTGAACTGTACAAGGATATTTTACAGTCGTTAAAGGATGAGAATCTTTGATTTGAATAAAGAAAGGGGGGAATCACAATTGAAATCCCCCCTCGGCAGAGATGAAGTATCAAAAATAGTACATCAGACTTCCCGAAACGGGATCTTTAACACAAAAGCGAATATTATGGAAAGATTGATATGCACTATTGAAATTTTTCTAATTTTGTTATATTATATATATTAGCTGTAAAGTGGGATCATTTTTCATGGTCTGAATAATTAATAACGGAGGAATTCAAAATGAAAATTCTTGTAATCAATGCAGGCAGCTCATCAATGAAGTATCAGCTCATTGATATGAC
>DEHG01000030.1:23815-28466 GCA_002351795.1 Ruminococcaceae bacterium UBA2806
GACGGCAGAAAATATGAAGTTGATGTAAAGATGGATAACCATACAGAAGCTTTCATGCAGATCAAAAATGCTCTTGTTGATGCAGAACACGGCGTTATCAAGGGACTCAGCGAGGTTTCTGCTATCGGTCACCGTGTAGTGCAGGGCGGTTCTATTTTCAAGGAGTCATGCCTTGTTACGGATAAGGTAATTGAGGATATAGAAAGCCTTAATCCTCTTGCACCCCTTCACAATCCCGCTCATGTACAGGGCATCAGAGCTTGTATAGATGTTTTCGGCAAGGATGTTCCCGAGGTAGTTGTATTTGATACATCTTTCCATTCAACAATGCCTGAAACAGCTTATATGTATGCAGTACCCTATGAGTATTATGAAAAGTATGGCGTCCGCCGCTACGGCTTCCACGGTACATCACATCGTTATGTATCCGCCCGCTGCGCTGAGCTTATGGGCAAGGATATAAAGGATCTCAAGATCATTACCTGTCACCTCGGCAACGGTTCATCCATCACAGCTATTGACGGCGGCAAGGTCGTTGATACAAGCATGGGTCTTACACCGCTTGACGGTATCATGATGGGTACAAGATCAGGCTGTCTTGATCCCTCTGTTGTAACCTTTATTGCAGAGAAGGAAGGACTCTCAGCTAAAGAGATGGATACAGTACTCAATAAAAAGTCAGGCTTCCTCGGCATCTCTGGCGTATCAAGCGATGACAGAGATGTATGCGCTGCTGCTGAATCAGGCAATAAGAGAGCGCAGCTTGCAATTGATATGCTCGAATATCACATTCTCAAATACATAGGTTCATATGCAGCAGTATTGGGCGGCGTTGACGCTATTGTATTTACGGCAGGTATCGGCGAGAACCAGTCCAGCCACAGAGAAAATGTTTGCCATAAGCTTGCATGCCTTGGTGTAGAGATCAGCGACGAGGTAAATGCAAATATGATCAGAGGCGCAGAAGGAAAGATATCTACAGAAAACAGTAAGGTTGATGTATTTGTGATCCCCACAAACGAGGAAATAGTTATTGCCCGTGATACAATGGCAATAGTTTCAGGCAAATAATAAGCTTGCGGCTCATGCATCTGGCTTGCAGGATTCAGCTGAAGGAATTTTCAGCTGTTTTCTGCAAGTTATGTGATTTGATGGTGAATGTGATGGGAAAATTAAAGACGATCGGGCTTTTTGTCCTCGGAATAGAAAAAGCGGGATCTGATACCGTTTCTTCTGTAGGCACGGCAGTCTGTATGGTTGCTTCTGGCTCTTATTCGGGTTTTATATCATGAAGATATCATGTGTAATATGTGAGTATAACCCGTTTCATAACGGACATAAATATATGCTCGGTGAGCTGCGCCGCAGGGGTACGACCCATATTGCTGCGATTATGAGCGGAAATTTTACCCAGCGTGGAGAAGCGGCTGTCTTTGACAAGAGGACCCGTACAAAGGCTGCTCTGGAAGGCGGCGCAGATCTTGTGATAGAGCTGCCTGTAAGCTTTGCCTGCGCCGGTGCGGAAAGATTTGCCTATGGCGGCGTATATATTGCGCAGGCGCTTGGTTGTGCGGATGAGCTTGCTTTCGGCAGTGAAACAGGTGATATCGGTATTATAGAAAAGGCTGCCGCTGCTGTATGCAATGATGAAGTCAATAAGCTTATACCCGGATATCTTGGTTCGGGTATGACATATGCTGCCGCAAGAGAAAAGGCTGTCGGACAGATTTTCGGTTCGGATATATCATCTGTCCTTCATTCACCAAATGATATCCTTGGAACAGAATATATAAAAGCTTTGCGGCATATTAATAGTAGTATGAGTCCCGCTGCTGTAAAACGTATCGGGGCAGCTCATAACAGCTTTGAAATCAACGGAAATATTGCAAGCGCAAGCCATATCCGCAGTTTGATTTACGGCGGTGACAGTGATGCAGCGAAATTCATACCTGACTTTGCAGCAGAAATTTATTCCGGCGCAGAGGACAGACCGCCTCCTGGCGGAAGAATGAAAAAACTTGAGGATATTATTTTGTATCGTCTGAGGACAATGACAGCTCAGGATATTGCAGCACTTCCCGAAATAAGCGAAGGGCTTGAAAACAGACTTTATGATGCGGTACATAGTTCATGTACGATTGAAGAAATAATATCGGCAACCAAAAGCAAAAGATATACCCGTTCAAGAATCGCAAGGATAATAACATATGCTCTTCTCTGTTTTAAGAAAGACAGGCTTTTTGAATGTCCTGTATATATCCGTGTCCTGGGAATGAACAGCCGTGGACGTGAGATATTGAAATGTGCCGGAAAAAAAGCATCGCTTCCGATAGTGATGAGGTATTCCGATGCTGCCGGTGACAAGACTTTGAAGGAAATGTTTGATATGGAATCTTTGTGTGATGATATTTATGGCCTGAGCGGTATTAATGCAGCAGCCTGCGGGAAGAATATGACGGGCAGGTTGGTAATAATATAGCATTGAATGACCTGCATGATATAATGCATAAGTCCGGCTTTACAGGACTGTGATCATACGGAGGGATGATTTGACGATGAATGTTAGGGAGATATCTTCGGAAGAATTCGGAAATTGTATAGAGATGGAAAATGACGGGACAGAGTTGCTTGTTACTCTGGATCATGGTCCGAGAATAGTAAGCGTCATTAAAAACGGTGTACAGTTTATTTACAACAAAACTGATCCGGCTGTCGGCAGAAGCTTTGGACATAAAATGCGTATCACTCTTGAAAAAAGCACAAACGGAATATATTGCGACAATTCTCCTGTAAGGTATTCGCCCATGGGAAACGGAGTCCGCTTTGTCCAGACTGTGACTGAGCCTGTTCAGATGGAAGCAATAATAGATGTAAGCTTTACCGATGAGGGAGAGCTTGCTGTGGAGCATAGTATCTATAATAAATCAAGAGAAGGACTCAAGCTTTCAATATATACGGAAACGCCTTTCTGCTCTGACGGATTTGTATTTATTCCTCAGGGAAGGGCAGCGTCTCCGGAAAGACCCGGCAAGATCATGACTCTTTGGGAAGATTGTAAATGGTCGGATGAAAGACTGTTTATCGGTGATGAATTTGTTACTGTAAAAGCTACAGATCTGCAGGATAGACCGAGATTGAAAATAGGTCTTAATGATACTATAGGATTAGTCGGTTTTATTGGCAGAAAATTCAGCCTGTTAAAGCAATATACCCATAACAGCAGTGCGCTTTATCCGTTTTATAACTGTTCCGCATTTGCCACGGAAAACAATGGTTACCTTTCAATTCAGATGACAAGCCCGTTTTATTTAGTAGAGCCGGAGGAGGCTGCAAGACATATTGAAAAATGGAGCATTCTTCCAGAAAGCAGAGATATTTCTCCTGACGATGAGGAAAACATTCGCAGTGTAATAGGTGAGTAAAAAGAAAAAGCTGTCCGAGACATATCGGACAGCTTGATTTCTTGTTATTTTGCTGCTTCAGTTTCATTAATGAAATTTTTGGCAAAAGACATTACTTCTTTTCTCTGTTTCGGAGACAAATTGCGAACAACAAAGAGAAGTTCTACTTCATATTTTGTAGTTGCATGTGTACGGTATTTGAGAGTATCCTCATCAGCAGGTCCGGAATGGATCTCAGCAACAGCAGCTTCAAGTTCTTCCTCAACACCCTGAAGAAGCTGGGTATAGCTGATATTATACACCTTTGCTATTTTGATAAGTGTGTTGATATCAGGTTTTGTTTTGCCGGTTTCATAGTAGGTATAGGTAGAACGCTCGATTTTAAGTCGGTCAGCCACCTGCTGCTGGGTAAGTCCACATTCGTGTCTGTAATACTTGAGCCAGTAAGAGATCATGCTGTACATAATATGTATCCTCCAATCTTTAAAATATTTTTGTCAACCCCTTTGTTGGTATTATAATACATTTGATACAAATAGTCACTAACCAACGAAAAAAGTTCATAATTTTCCATTAAACAAACAAAAAATTGTGCAAACTGAAATTAAGTTTTGTAAAAGTAATTATTACAATATGCATATCAAATAAATTTTGTAATGAATAATTAGTGATATTGAACGATAAATATGAACTAAAAATGTGAAGGGCTTATATTGGAAGGATACTACAGGATAAAAAGCAGTAATAAATTGTATGATCAGCTGCAAAATTTTTGGATAAGTTTGTCAGCTTCCCTTATTGTGGGCGCATAGATACCTTTTTTCAGAAACTCCTGATCCTGCTGAGGAAGATCGGAAACGAGATTATCTGTGGTAAAAATGACCTGTTTATCACTTTCACGGTAAATTGCCACCTTTCCTGCAAAAACCGATACAATATATCCGTTTTCGGGAGGAGCAGAAGCAATAGGAGTTTCCTCTGTTATCGAGCTGCCGATAACGGGTTTTGCATTCTCGGCAGAAGCGTAGGTAGAAATGACAAAAAGTGATATCAGTATAAGACCTGTAATTGCTATCATCTTTTTCATAAAAATGATCTCCTTTGCTGTGTAATATGGGGATGTTCTTATTTTTGTGACAGAATGAACGGAAGAGTCGTTTCATTGCGTTCCGGAAAAATGTAACAGAAACAATATCAAATATATTTTTAGCATAAAATACATATTTATTCATGTTTACGTTAAATATTTA
>DEHG01000030.1:28519-28756 GCA_002351795.1 Ruminococcaceae bacterium UBA2806
ATATTTTTTTATTTTTAAAAAAACATATTCCATTTTTGCTTTTTTATGATATAATAGTCTGTGTATAAAAAGTCGGAATATACCTTTTGGTTTTTCTGTACAGTTGTCTGTGTGCATGTATGCACTTTATCAGGCGGTGAATAATAGTTCAGGAGGTAAAATGCATTTATGAGAAAAACTGACATTAGTCATTACAGTGACGAAACAGCAGAAGGCTCAGCGATTTCAAAAGAAACC
>DEHG01000030.1:28918-47347 GCA_002351795.1 Ruminococcaceae bacterium UBA2806
CAAGCGAACCTCTCAATATCAATCTGAGCAAGATCAAGCTCAGCCTTACAAGCTTCGTCTATGTAAAGAATGATGATGGAGATTATGAAAAGTATCAGGAGCTTTATTCTGAGGAAAACCGTGTGTGGGTAAAGTATGAGGATATACCCAAGGCAATGATCGAAGCACAGGTAGCTATCGAGGATAAGCGTTTCTGGGAGCATAACGGTGTTGACTGGTACAGAACAGGCGGCGCTGTATTCACGATCCTTAGCGGCAGATCCCAGTTCGGTGGATCTACTATAACACAGCAGCTTATCAAGAACGTGACTGACGATAATGAAGTCAGTCTTACCCGTAAGCTGAGAGAGATTTTCCGTGCGCTGAAGCTTGAGGATGAATATACCAAGGACGATATCATTGAGGCATATCTTAATATCGTTAACTATGGCGCAGGGTGCCGTGGAGTACAGTCCGCAGCGGATATCTATTTCAATAAGAAGATACAGGATTGTACGATTGCAGAATGTGCTGCGATCGCAGGTATCACACAGAACCCTGTAGCATATAACCCTCTTGACTATCCTGAAAACAACAAGGAAAGACGAGAAGTAATTATACAGGTAATGAAGGATCAGGGGATCATTGACGAACAGCAGTATCAGCAGGCCATGAAGGAATCCGAAAATATGAAGTTTGTCGGATATGTCGTTGAAGAGGAAGACGATGACGAAAACGAATGGAACTGGTATATGGACAGGGTATTCCGTGATGTTGTAAGAGATCTCCAGACAGAGATGAATGTCGGTGAGGAATATGCCGAGACAATGATCTATAACGAAGGTCTTAACATTTACTGTGCAATGGATCCCAGAGCTCAGGAGATCGCTGAAAAGAAGATCAAAGAGTGGAAAACTCCTACCGATGAAACTATAGATGTCGCTTATGAAATGATGGATTATGAAGGCCGTGTCCTTGCGACGGTCGGCAGCCGTTTTGAAAAGGACGGACGACTGCTGTGGGATAATGTAACGCAGTCTGTTCTGCAGCCCGGTTCAACAATAAAGCCTATTTCATCATATGTAATAGCCCTTGACAGGGGACTTATAAATTACTCTTCACAGATCGCAGATAAGCCTGTTTCTGACTGGGATCTTGATGCAAGAGGCGAGGTAGTTTCAGGTCCTAAGAACTGGTATAACAAGTATTATGGTCAGATCACAGTTACAAGAGCGCTCAATATCTCATCGAATGCCGCAGCTGTATCGGTTGTAAACATGGTTGGTCTTGACGACAGCTATGACTTCCTTACGACAGAGCTTAATTTCAAGCATCTTGATCCCGAGCATGACAGCACTAACCTTTCGGGTCTTTCTATCGGCGGTTTCTACGGCGGTACTACAGTTGAGGAAATGACAGCTTCATATCAGATATTCGTCAACGGCGGATATTATTTCGAGCCTTATTCATATTTCAGAGTTACAGATAACGACGGCAAGACTCTTATTGATAATTCAGACCGAGGCAAACCGGATCAGGTCATTGCAACAGAGACTGCTACTATCATGAACAGACTGCTTCACGATGTAGTTAATTCCGGCGGTGAAACTATAGGTTTCAGAGCAAAAATAGAAGGCTGGGATATCATAGGAAAGACAGGTACGACTGACTCATCATGTGATAACTGGTTTGTCGGAGCATCGCCCTATGCGCTTGCCGGTATATGGGCAGGACATGATACAGTCAAGCCTATTCCGAAAGCGGAGGAATATAAATCTCATTATCTGTGGCGTGATATTATGGAGGAATGGCTGAAGAATAAGCCTGTCAAGAATTATGATCTTGGCGGAGATGTTGAGCAGCATTATTTCTCGATCGCTGACGGCGGTCTTACGGATTCGACAGATCCTGAGTTTGCATCCGTAGGTTATTACACATCGGATAATATGCCCGGTCCTACAGGAAGCGGTCAGAAGAAGGTTGAGGTAGTTTCACAGGAGCCTGAGTACAGCTTTTATATTGATCCTGCTACTCTTGAAGAGTCCTCTGAAAGTTCGGATGAATCTGACGGTTCTTCAAATACATCAGAAGGGTCCGGTGAAAATGGCGAAGACTATTCTGCAGATCCGTATGGTGAAGGCGGCGAAGGAAATGATTACAGCGGTCTCACTGTAGACGGAGGCTATGAAGAAGAAACTGGTTTTAACGAAGAAAACGAGGGCAATCAGACAGAATATAATCCGGAAGAAACACAGGATACTAACGAGAATACCGAATAAAAATTGTTATGCAGAGTGGCTGGACAGCCTGAGTTTTTCAGCCGCTCTGTTAGAATTTATAAAGGGTATATACCCTGAATAAAGTAATGGAGGGTCAATATGATACAGGTAGCAGTCATGGGTCACGGCGTTGTTGGTTCAGGTGTTGTAGAAGTACTTGAGAACCATCGTGACAGCATAGCTAAACGTGCCAAAGAAGAAATAAATATAAAATATATATTGGATATCAGAGAATTTCCTGACAGTCCGTATGTGGAAAAATTCACAAAGAATTTTGATGATATTCTCAGTGATGACGAAGTCAAGGTAGTTGCTGAGGTTATGGGCGGTATCAATCCCGCATATGATTTTACAAAGAAATGTCTTATGGCGGGAAAAAGCGTAGTAACATCAAATAAGTNNAGCCAGCATATACATTTGTAAAGAAGGCTCTTGAAAGAGGAAAGAGTGCTTGTACTTCTAACAAGGAGCTTGTTGCTAAGCATGGTGCTGAGCTTCTTGAGATTGCAAGAGAGAACAATGTAAATTACTTTTTTGAAGCAAGCGTCGGCGGCGGTATTCCTATAATCCGTCCCATCAATCAGTGTCTTGCAGCAAATGAATTTGTAGAGATAGCAGGTATACTCAACGGAACAACAAACTTTATCCTTACAAAGATGATAAAGGATAATATGTCATTTGAAGATGCGCTGAAAATGGCTCAGAATCTCGGCTATGCCGAAAGAAAGCCCGAAGCTGATGTTGAGGGTCATGACGCTTGCAGAAAAATCGCAATACTGGCATCTCTTTGCTACGGAAAGCATATCTATCCGGAGCTTGTACATACACAGGGTATTACAAAGATCACTCTTGAGGATGTAGCATATGCAGGTGCATGGGGCGGCGTTATAAAGCTGATTGGTCAGGTAATGCGTCTTGATGACGGCAGAGTAGAGATATCTGTTGAGCCTATGATCCTGTCAAGGGAAAGCCAGCTTGCAAATGTTGATGATGTATTCAACGGAATACTTGTAAGAGGCGACGCAACCGGAGATGTTGTTTTCTACGGAAAGGGTGCCGGAAAGCTTCCCACAGCAAGCGCAGTTGTAGCGGATATCATTGACTGTGTAAAGCATCTCAGCAAGAGAAAGTATCTTTTCTGGGAGGACGGCGATGCAAGTCTTGTAAGACCGTATGAGGAAACCTCATTCCCTGTTATGATAAGAGCACAGGCAGAGGATAAGTCTGCTGCACTTCAGAAGGCTGCGGAGTATTTCTCCGATGTCAGACCGCTTACACGGGCTGATGAGGCTGAAAATGAATTTGCATTCACGACAGGAGAGATCAAGGTAAGCGATGCTGACAAGGCTGTAGCTGAGCTTGAACAGGCAGGAATAAAGGTATTGTCAAAGATACGCATTTCAGACCTGTGATTATTATTTAACAGGCATCTTTAAAAACCTGCTTTATGGAGAACGGATCGCCTGGACAGGTTTTTGGATACTGCAATAAAAAGAAAAAACAATTGGGGGAGAAAAAATGAGTTTGATAGTTCAGAAATTCGGCGGAAGCTCAGTAGCAGATGCTGAAAGAGTCTTTAATGTGGCAAAGATTGTTACTGATACCTACAAAAAAGGTAATAAGGTCGTTGTAGTCGTATCTGCTCAGGGCGATACAACAGATGATCTTATAGAAAAGGCAAATGAAATTAATCCGAATGCTTCCAAAAGAGAAAAGGATATGCTTCTTGCAGCAGGTGAGCAGATATCCATTTCCCTTCTTGCAATGGCAATTGAAAAATTAGGATATCCTGTAGTTTCACTTTTAGGATGGCAGGCAGGCTTCCAGACATCATCTGCACATACTTCTGCCCGTATCAAGAGAGTAAGAACGGACAGGATCGAAAAGGAACTTGATAAGAACAATATAGTTGTTGTAGCAGGTTTCCAGGGTCTTAACCGCTATGAAGATGTTACTACTCTCGGAAGAGGCGGAAGTGATACAAGCGCAGTTGCTATTGCTGCTGCAATGCATGCAGACCTTTGTCAGATATATACCGATGTTCAGGGTGTATATACAGCAGATCCGAGAAAGGTAGAAAATGCAAAAATGCTTAAATGCATTTCCTATGATGAAATGCTTGAGCTTGCAACACTTGGCGCACAGGTCCTGAATAACAGAAGTGTTGAAATGGCAAAGAAATACAATATCGAGCTTGAGGTACTTTCAAGCTTCACACATACACCGGGTACAATAGTTAAGGAGGCTTCTAAAATGGAAAAAATGGTGATCAGCGGAGTAGCAAAGGATACAGATATTGCGAGAGTTTCAGTTATGGGTGTACCGGATGAACCCGGTCTTGCATTCAAGATGTTCTCAAGACTTGCTGCAAAGAAGATCAATGTTGATATCATTCTCCAGTCGATCGGTCGTGACGGTACAAAGGATATTTCCTTCACAGTTGCAAAGAGCAATGCAAAAGAGGCTGCTGAAATAATGGAGGATTACGTCAATGCAGTAGGCGGCAAAGCTGTTCTTGTTGACGAGAAGGTAGCAAAGGTATCTATCGTCGGCGCAGGTATGGAAAGTCATGCAGGCGTTGCTACAAAGATGTTTGAGGCTCTTTATGATGCACATATCAATATCCGCATGATCTCCACAAGTGAGATAAAGGTATCTGTTCTTATAGATGAGGATATGGCTGATTCTGCTGTCAGAGCAATTCATTCAAAGTTCTTTGATGAGGATTGATCTGTTTTACCGGATTATAAGAGAATTTATAAAACAAACGGGAGACTGTCACACAAAAAGCAGTGTGACAGTCTTTTTGTATCTGTTAATTTTTGTATAGTACTTGAAAAATGTCTGAAAATATGTAATAATATTAAGATAAGCGTGACCATTATAAAAGATGTTTTTATAAAGCATTTGAGGTGACAGATTAATGAAAAAAAGTGTCTGGTCTGTTATTCTTGCCGTAATATTAATGGCGGCTGTTTTTATACTGCCGATACTTAATCATGGTAAGATAGAAATGACTGAGAATACAGAAAATGTCAGAAGGGTATCGTCCATTCTGGATCATGATAAAAAAGTGGATAATACAAAGCCTTCAAAGGTAACTATACCGAAAACTGACGCTACCGTTACGTTTATAGTTACAGTTAAAGGAGACAGTCTTGGTCAGGTTGTTCTGAATAAAAAGGACAGGTATAAGAATGTCAATGAATTGATCATGTCTGATGAATGCAGGAAGTATACAGATACAATAAAAAAGAATCAGGCTGTTGTAAAGGCAACAATTGAAAAAATGATAAGCGGTTCGAGCTTTGCACAGTCTTATTCATATAATACCGTAATAAACGGTTTTACAGTCAGCGCACCATACAGCTCCATGGAAAAGATCCGTGATATAACAAATGTAATCTCTGTAAACCCCGTATTCAGCAGTGAGCTTCTTATATCAGAAAATGAACCGGAAGATGATGAAACAGAAAGTCAGACTGACGAGTCATCAGATGATGAGGAAAGCAGTGAAGAAGTATCTCAGATATCCGGGGAAGGATCTGAAAGCTCAGAAGCTGAGGAATCCCAGCAGGAGGAAAGCGAAAGTGATCTTCTGCCGTTTCAGGAAATGACAGGCATCGAACAAGCCCATAAAGCAGGCTTTACCGGAGGCGGAAGAGCGATAGCCGTTATTGACGATTCTTTTGATATCGGAGATCCGCTGTTCGGATATGAACCGTCAGTAAGAAAATATTCTCAGGAAGATATTAAGACAGTTTACAATAAAACTATAAAGGAAGCCGGACGTAAGGCAGAGGTGTATCATAGCGATAAGATAATTTTCGCATATGATTATGCTGAAAAAGACGGAGACACTTTATCGCCCTATTCCTGTCATGGAACCAAGTGCGCCGCTGCCGCAGCAGGCTATGGAATAAACGGAGAAGATGAGTATAAGGGAATGGCATATGATGCCCAGCTTATGCTTATGAAGGTTTGCAGAGACGGTACAAATTATTCTGCTGATGATACATTGCTGGCAGCGCTTGATGATGTTGCCAAGCTGTCGCCGGATGTGCTGAATATCAGTATGGGAGTTTATGGCACAACGACAAATTCCGGGATACTGGACAGCGCATATGATCTTATTGCCCAGACCGGTACGATGATAGTTTCGGCTGCGGGTAACGGTGCTGAAAATGTTATAGAACATGATAAAGAGGGAATAAGTGCAGAATACACTGACTACGGAACAATAACCTATCCATCGTATCTTTCTTCCGTTTTGTCAGCTGCTTCCTGTGACAGTCTGAGCAGCAGATATAAATATCTGAAAACAGATTCCGACGAAAAGATACCGTATTGTGATGCTGTAAGTCCATCAGATGAGGAACCGAATAGATTTACATGGGAAATGGATGGCACAGAATATCTATATCTTGATAATTATGGTTTATTGGATGATTATAAGACTATAGATATTAAGGGAAAGATAGCTGTAGTAAAAAGAGGAGAGATCTCCCTGCATGAGAAGCTTTCATATGCCTTTATCAAAGGTGCTGCCGGGTTGATCATGATAAGCGATGAACCGCTGTATATCAGGTTTTCAGTTGAAGAGTCATTTATTCCATGTGCCGTTGTCGGTGCAGATTCTTTACAGTATTTTGCTGATAATCCTGTCGGTCTGTTTGAATTCTGTGATGCGGAAAACTTTCCGTGTTCAACCGCAGGTGAACCTTCTGCGTTTGCATCCTACGGAGTAACTGGTGATCTCAGATTGAAACCGGATATTTCCGCACCTGGTACAGAAATATCTCTTCCGCTGAACAGTGAAGACAATTCCCTTACAGGCAGTTCGGCATCCTGTGCATTGATCTCAGGAGCTGCGGCAGTGCTTTCACAATATGTGGACGGAAGTTTTTCATTTGGTTCCGATGATGAAAGAAATAGTATTATCCGTGCTTTGATGATGAATACCGCTGAACCGGCATTATATGGGGATAAATTGTATTTTACTCCAAGACATCAGGGAGCAGGAATTGTAAAAATTGACCGTGCGATAAGTGTCGGGACATATGTGACTGATCTTCAGGGAAATGCCTCGGTAAGTATGGGCGACAGTGAAGACGGTATCTATTCATTTGATTTGAGGATAAATAATATTTCCGATAAAGCACAGACATATAAACCCGAGCTGTACCTTCAAAGTGACAGATTGAACAGTGCAAACGGAAAGCTTTACAATACTCTTACACCTGAAAATATTATTGAAAATGCGGACATTGTATTTTTATGTGATGATAAGCAGATCGATTCCATAGAAATAGGTGTCGGTGAAGAGGTCATTGTTCATTGTGATATAACTCTTTCGCCGTCATTGGTAATGTATTATCAGACAAATGCCGAGAACGGGATATATGTAGACGGTTATGTCAGCTTTATGCCTGAAAAAGATGGAATTGCTCTGAGTATACCCTTTGCCGGCTACTGCGGCAGCTGGGAAAATGCAGAACTGTTTGATAAGTCTGCATATCAGAATGTAAAATCCTGCGCTGTCGGAGAGAACAGTCTTTATGCCTGTGTGGTGGATGATAATGACTGCCGCAGTGCGGAGCTTGGAATGAATGTTTTTACAGGCATCAAAAATGAAGAAACTATATCAATAGGCAGGAACACAATAAAGAATATTTATGATATTTCTTCAACGTCAGTTCCGTTTATAATACCGAATTTCTATCTGCTAAGAAATGCTGCCGATTATACGATCATGATAAATGACAGCAATAACAATACAATTTTTTCACGAAATCTCGGGACAGTATCAAGCTATGCCGGAGGAAACGAGCCGTATGCAGATCTTATCAGCACCTTCAATACCGATGATCTGAGCAATTTATTTGCAGGACTGTCCGACGGTGAATACACATATATCGTAAAAGCATCAACGATCCCTTACAAAGATAAAAACGGTATTGAACAGAGTGTTTCATATAAATTCACGGTTGACAATACAGTGCCGTCAAAGCCGGAAACTGAGATCTTTTCAAGATACGGTCATTCTTATCTCAGACTGACGGCATCAGATAAGTGCGGGATCAGCGGATTTATTCTTTATGCTGCCGGAATAACGAATAATACGCTTTCGTACAGCGACCGCATAGACGAGCTTCAGGAAAGCGGATATATTTCAGCAGATGCCTGCAAGCTTGTTTCAACATCCTTTTCAAAAGAGAAAACAGAATTTGTATATGATATAACCGAGCTGTATCTGTCGCTTAACGGATTAAAGGAATATGCAAAGGATAAAAACATAGGTATTCCGGTGGCTGAAAAAATATATGTCAAATGTGTGGATAATGCATTCAATTTATCTGATCCGGTTCAGTGCGGTACGACTGTTCCGGGAACTATGACATATAAATTTGTGGACAATAAGGGCAGAGCCGTTGAAGACGTTGAGATGGAGCTTGACGGGAAGATACAGACAAGCGACAAAAACGGTATTCTGACATTTGAAAATATTGTTCCGAATGTTTATTCTTCAAAGATAACACATCTTCCCGATGATTATGAGGCAAAGGATATGCTGTATCTTGTGGAGATCAGCAATAACAGTTATCTTCATCATAAAACGATCACATTGAAATATACGGGGGAGGAGCTGTCCGGAGAAGGAATATCTGATGCATCCGAAACATCTCAGGCTCTTGTGTCAGAGGATGAGGAAGAACAAACGGTCGAGCAGCCTTCATTTGACAATGATAATTCAGAATTTGCCCTTGTATTCATAGGCGCAATGTTGATTTTTACATCAGTTTCTCTTGTTCTCAGCAGAAGAAAGACAAGGGGCGGTTCAAAGCCGGTTTCACTCTGTCCAAAGCGCAGTTATTCAAACCAGCAGAATGAAAACGGAGAAAATGATGAAAAGGATCAATAGATATAATTCGACCGCTGCAAACCTGTATAAATATCAATAGAATTGAAAAAAGGGAAATATGCGGGGCTTTGCTCCGCACCCCGATTTCTGAAAACCAGTACATTAACGGATTTTGATCTGAGAGAGGAGAAAGCAATGCTCGAGCGTATAGTAGCATGGGACAATAAAATATTAAGAAAGCTTGCAGCAAAACATACTCCTGCATTGAACAGGGTACTTGTACTCGTTACACGAAGCGGGAATAATGGATATATCTGGTTTGCTCTTTCAATACCTTTGCTTCTGATAAATAAATACAGAATGACAGGACTTACGCTTATTTTTGCTATGGTAATAAGCGCACTTGCAGGTGAGGTAACGATAAAGCATATAGTAGGCCGTGTTCGTCCGTGCAGCAGGGATTTTGAAAAGGATCTGCTTATAAAGCATCCGGCTCATTATTCGTTTCCTTCGGGGCATACCTCTTCAAGCTTTGCAGTGGTAATGGTAATGTTTTTTATGCTGCCGGCATTGTTCACACCTGTGCTTATATATGCATGTCTGATGGGATTTTCGAGAATGTATGTACTTGTGCATTATCCTACGGATGTTTTAGCAGGAGTTGTTCTTGGCACCATCTGCGGCACAGTTGCGGTTTTTGTATCGCCCTACATACCTTTCTTTTCTTTTTAAGGTTTACAATATTTCAGGAGGAACAGAATATGGACAGAAAAACTATGGCAGTTGATCTCAAGCATAAGGGATGCAACTGCGCTCAGGCGGTAATTGCNNAAATTTTCCGCTAACATCTGTTTTAAAGTGTTTTAATTGAAAATAGTATAAACAAACCGAAATGTGGTGTTATTATGGATAAAAAAGGAATTGCCGTGCAGTATAAGCACAGCGGATATAACTGCGCTCAGGCGGTAATTGCCGCTTTTGCAGACACTGCCGGAGTGAGTATGGATGAAGCAATGGCTCTTGGTGCGGCTTTCGGCGCAGGTATGGGCTGTATGAAGGCGACCTGCGGCGCAGCAGTCGGTGCGGGTATCGTTCTTGGCAAGGCAAAATACGGTAAAGCTCCAGTATCGTCTTCTGCAAGAAAGCTGCTTACAGAATTTGAAAAACGCTGCGGCGCTACGATATGCGGAGATCTGAAAGGAATCGGCACAGGCAGAGTGATCTGCTCCTGCGATGACTGCGTAAGAAATGCTGCTGCGATACTGGAAGAGATGCTTTGATCTGGATAAATTGAATTAGTATAATAGTTGAAATCACGGGGATTTAGTATATGCAATACTGTTCCCGTTTTTTTCTTATTCTGATTCAAAAAAATAATAAAAAGACTTGAAATTTTAAAAACAGTATGTTATACTATAAATAGATAATATCAGATAGATAATATCAAGCGCATCAGAACAGAAAGGATGTACTGTATATGAAAAATCTTAATTGTAAAAACTGCGGAGCAGTAATGATATTTGATTCATCTGCAATGAGCGCCCAATGTCGTTTCTGCGGAACAAAGTATTTACTGAGCAGAGAGGATACGGATTTCTTTCATGATTATTATTCGACGATTACTGATCTTATCACTCCGGACAAGGACAAGGCGGCAAGAAAAAAGAAGGCTGAAAAACTCTGGGAGAAAGCGGATACAGAGAAATTTGTATGTAAGGACGGTACAGAGATCGAGATAAACTATATGCACAGACATATGACTGATGGTGTGGAGGTTTTTACCGCAAGAAGGAGCATAGCATTCCTGTTTTCTGAAAGCGAAAGATATAAGGCTGAAAAATTCCGCAAGAATGTATCAATGCTGGATTATCCTTCGGCGGATACAAAGCATTTGTCAAATTTTTTCCCGAATATTATAGGCGGGTTCGATCTGAATAACGGAGGCAGGCTGCTCGTGATATCAAAGGATGAAGATGAATATCCGCTCAGACTGTTTTCTGGACTTGACGGCAGACACGCTGCATGGATAATAAGCCGTATGGAAAATTTATGCTGTGTGCTTGAATTCAGCGGACTTGTACATTCTGCACTCGGGATAGACACATTATATATCAATCCATATTTACACCAGGCAAATTTATACGGCGGCTGGTGGATGGCAGGCAGACAGAACAGCTTTTCTGCTGATAGAAAAATGATACTTACAGATAAGACTGATCTTTCAGCGCTCAGGACAGCAGCAGCAAATGTTCTTGGATTTGTCAGCAGAAAAGATGTAAGCAGCTGTGATTCAATTCCTCAGGCATTGAAGGATTTTATTGTAGAGGAGCCTTATGGTGACGCTTACGATGATTTCGGGTACTGGGATAAAATGCTGATAAAGGCGTACGGTGAACGAAAATTCATTGATTTCAATACTGATGATGAAAAAGTATACGGAGGGGAGTGATCGGAATGGGATACGGAAGCTACACTGCCTCTGACTGGATATCCTTGAAGAAAAGCAGAAAGCTTAACAGTGAAAATACTGCTGAAAATGTTTTTACGGTTCATTCAGTATCCGAAAAATACGATCCCCGCTGTTTTTCAGTCCGTGAATCCCGTGACAGTGAAGATTCACCGCAGGCCTGTCCGGTTATTATCGGATTCGATGTAACAGCGTCGATGGGATATCTTGCAAAAGAGCTTGCAGTCAATGCGCTGAATAAAACGGTGATGTCAGTTTATGATAACAAGCCTGTCAGTTATCCGCATATAATGTGCGCCGCCATAGGGGACAGCAAATGCGATAAAAGTCCGGTTCAGGTAACACAGTTTGAGGCTGATATAAGGATCATAAAACAGCTTACCGAGCTTTATCTTGAAGGCGGCGGAGGAGGAAATGACGGAGAATCCTATCACCTTTTATGGTATTTTGCCTCAAGACATACATCTGTTGACGAGTATGAAAAAAGACATAAAAAGGGCATAATCATAACCATTGGAGATGATAAGTGTCACCGTATTCTGACAAGGAATGAAGTAAGGTCGTTTTTTTCGGATGAAATTGAATATGATCTTTCAAGCGAGGAGCTTTTGCGTGAGGCTGAAGAAAAGTATCGTGTTTTTCATATATGCATTGAAAACGGTTCTGATCGTGATTATGATGTGTTTGCACAATGGCATTCTCTCATGCCCGGAAGAGTTACAGTTATAAGCAGAAAGGATATAAGTCTTTTGTCCTATCTGATAACGGGAATAATTTCGATGGCGTCGGGGAAAACGCATAATGAAACACTTGGCTGTATGGATCAGACTGTTTCCAAAAAGCTTTCACGTTCCATTGCGCTTATAAGTCAGGCTGAGGGCAATAAAAAGAAAACAATTATTTTTTAGTTTTACCTGAATCTGTGAAAGTCAAAAGTTAAAAAAGTTTCGCCAGCCTTTNNGCCCTGGGAAAGAGGGCGTCCCCTTGTGGCGGGATTGAAGAAAGCTGACTGCTGCCGTAAGGCAGCAAGGATTTTTTACGGGATGCTAATAAAAATTGCACCTATTGGGTGATAATGTTTTTTCAAATAAACGTTATTCTGATGCGATATAAATGCATTATTTAAAATCGAATTTCACGGATTCAGGTTTTACAGATTTCGATAAACAAAAAACAGGAGGTATTATTTATGGGTTACGGAAGTTACAGGGCAAGCGATTGGGATAAGCTGAGATCGAGCAGAGGGATCAATGATAATTCAAGCGTAAATCAGATCTTCAGAGGAAATGATCTGTCGGAAAAATATGATCCCCGCTTTATTGAAATGAGGGAATCATGCGACAGTAACGATTCGCCGCTTTCAACGCCTATTATTCTCGGCTTTGACGTCACAGGTTCAATGGGATATCTTGCTGCGGAGATCGCAAAGAACTCACTTAACAGAACAATAACGGAAATTTATGATAAAAAGCCGGTAACGGATCCCCATGTTATGTGTGCAGCATTTACAGGGGCAAGATGCGACGGCGCTCTTCAGGTAACGCAGTTTGAGGCTGATATAAGAGTTGTAGAACAGCTTCTTGAATTGAAGGTCGGTTTTGGGTTTAACCATTATAGCTATGATTCTCTTGTATGGTATTTTGCCGGAAAACACACAAGGATAGACTGCTATGAAAAGCGCAGGAAAAAGGGTTTTATTTTCTGCATAGGTGATGAAATATGCGATGGCGCAAATGATAATCACATTTCATCGAGTGAAATATTCAGGATCTATAAGGATGATTCAAAAAAGGATTATACCCTTGCCGAGCTGTATGAAATGGCTGCCGGAAAATATGAGATATTTCATATTGTAACGGGGGATACCAGAGCAATTAAAAGCTGGAATAAATTTATGCGGGGCAGAGTTGCATATCTGAATGAGAAAAAGATAGACAAGCTTTCCGAGGTAATAACGGCTATCATGCAGGTTAAAAACGGAATGAGCAAAAAAGAAGTTATTTCTCAGTGGGACGGAGAAGCAAAAGAGGCAGTTGAGGAAGCTCTGAAAACAATTAAAGTAAAATGAAAATAAAAGCTGTTATCGGAAAAAACTTTGGCGATGAGGGCAAGGGGCTTGCTGTAAACAGATTTGCACAGGAAGCAAAAAAAGCAGGAGAAAACACACTTGTAATACGTCATAACGGCGGAGCGCAGGCTGGGCATACTGTTGATCTTAAAGACGGCAGATTTATCTTTCATCAGCTTTCATCAGGTTCATTTGCCGGAGCGGATACCCTTTGGTCGGAAACATATCTTCCTGATCTGTATAAGGTCGGCGAGGAGATGGAGCAGTTTGCAGCTGTATCCGGATCTGTGCCAAGGATATATGCTGACAGTATGTGCCGCTGTACATATATTGACGATATTCTGATAAATATGGCGCTTGAAATGTCAAGGGGCGCAAACCGTCACGGCAGCTGCGGCATGGGAATAAA
Source organism: Ruminococcaceae bacterium UBA2806 (assembly GCA_002351795.1). Taxonomy (GTDB): domain Bacteria; phylum Bacillota; class Clostridia; order Oscillospirales; family Acutalibacteraceae; genus UBA1213. Next base: position 42,983 of record DEHG01000030.1, read on the forward strand.
TGAATGTGTGGAGCGTTCTGCAAAAATGCCGCTGCGTCTCGGGAAAGTGGTCAGTATGACCGTCAGGGAGCTTTTTTCTGAGTTTAAAAAAATCCGCAGGAATTATCTGCCGTACAGACTGAATGATCTTGGTCTTGATCTGAATAATGCCGGAGAATACGGAGAGCTTCTGCAAAGTGATGATGTGCTATGGGGCGCAGCCGAACAGATGATAAGGAATGTAAGCCTTATCGGTCTGTTTGATAATAATACAGACAGGTATGATAATATCATATTTGAGGGAGCGCAGGGATTGCTTCTTGATGAATTCTACATCAGATATGAGCCACATCTGACGACATCAAGGACAGGATCGGTAAATCCCGCAGATTATTTCAGAAAGCATTTTGCGGGAAAAGAAATGGAATTTGTTTATATCACAAGAACATATGTTACCCGTCACGGCAACGGTCCTCTTCCGTACAGTGACAGATCCGATACTGAAAAATACAATATTATTGATCTTACAAACAGTCCTAATCCGTGGCAGGGAACAATGCGGTTTGCACCTCACGGCAATATGGAGGAATTTCTTGAACCTGTTTGCGAAGATATTGAGAATGTAAAAGATATCCCTCATAAAACATCGCTTCTTATAACACATATCAATGAAACGAACGGCAATATCTGTACGAGTGCAGGAGAGATACCTGTAAATGTTTTTATAAAGGAGCTTTCCGGAAGGGAGATATTTGATAATATTTATACCTCCGATTCAAAATACAGGTAGCATATTTTTCCCCTGACTGCATAGTATATAATAGTCAACTAAGGAAACAGTGATAAAAAATTGTTTCCGTAAAAAAGCGCAGTTACTGCGCCGGTCGGGGGAGGGACAAATATGGATCAGAGTGATGCACAGAGACTGTTCAGGGGACTTTCACCCGAACAGCAGAAAAATGTTCAGAATATTCTTTCCGATAAGGATAAGACAAAGCAGATATTAAGCACACCCCAGGCGCAGGCGCTTTTGCGCAGGCTGACGGGAGAGGATAAAAATGGATGATCTGTCACAGAAAATAGGGGAGATATTATCAGACCCTTCAATGATGGAACAGATAAAAAGCCTTGGCAGTATGCTCGGAATGGATCAGCAGAAGCCCCCGCAGGCTCAGGTACAGCAAAGCATACAGCCTCAGACAAATCCGCTGATGAATATGTCGCCGGATATGATGAATATGATAATGAGGTTTGCGCCGCTTATGTCCTCGATGAATGAGGAAAATGACAGCACAAGGCTCCTGAACGCCCTGCGTCCCTTTTTAAGTGAAAAAAGGCGGTCAAGGATAGACGGTTCGATAAGGCTTCTGAGCTTTATGAAAATGATACCGCTGTTAAAGGGAATGATGGGGTGATGGATATTGGATGAGCGGGAATTTGAACGAATGAAAAAGGATGCCGAGAAAAAAGCAGAGCAGTATAAGGCACGTTCAGTACCGCCCGCCGATATGCCTGAACCTGAGATAAAAGCAGAGAAAGAACAAAAGCCGGCAGAAAGCCCCGCAGATGAGGGAATACTGTCGGCTTTATTCAGGGATAAGGACAGAACGATAATTCTTTCACTTATTCTGCTGCTCATAGGCGAGGACGGCAATTATGAATTGCTGCTTGCGCTTCTATATCTGCTTATGTAAATTTAAGTAAACACTGAATAAATAGGTTTCTGAGATTTGGAGCCAACCGAAAACTGCGGAATGTGGGGCTTCGCCCCACGTCCCAAACGATTATTAATGAATTAATCAGCGTTCCCTTAAATCATATGCGCTCTTCACAGTGTTGGTTTATCTGTGAGGAGTGCTTTTTATTGCAGAAAAAATGAATTATAATATATCTTTTTGCGAATAATATAATAAAATATTGCGAATAAAAGAGAGGAATATTATGGTAAAAACTGTCATAATCTGCGGTGACTGCGGAGATAAGACACTGACAAGGGAGATAGTCCGCATATGCAGTAATAACGGCGGTGCGCTGGTATGCGACGGCGACAGGATATATCAGACTACAGACGATCCCTTTTTTCTGATTTTCAGTATGTGTACGCTTTCTGACCTTTTCCTTCCCGGCAGTATTGTAGTGCTGGGCAAGGCATTGATACAGATAAGACAGGATATGGATCTGAGCGACTGTGTATGCATTATTGACGGGGAAAACAGGGACTCTGCTGTATTTGCCGCTTCATTCGGCGGAGATACAGTCGGATGTTCCATGTCCGGACATGATACTCTTACTATATCCGGTTTTAATGAGGACGGAACGGCAGTTGCGGCACTCAGAAGAAGGATAGGAGAGTATGAACCCGGAGAATACATCGTTGACAGATATGACCGTGACAATATGTATCCCGTTTTGGCGGGAACAGCGGTTTTGCTTCTTAGCGGAAAATTATAGGCTTTTCATACGGTTGACAAAAATGAATAAAGAATGTAAAATATAGATGTTGCAGCAGAGAAGAATAATGCTCGAAATAAAGTGTTATCAGCTGCCGGATGTCAGCTGATAACAGAAAGGAATCCCGTATTATGAAAAGTATGTTTGAAATAAGCGAAGGAAGACCCGACGTCACAGGAAAAGGCGAACCTATCATAGAATTCAATAATGTTACAAAGATATATACTCTTTACAAAAACAGCCGTGAGCAGTTTCAGGCGCTTTTTATCAAATCAAAGAAATATAAAAGATCAAAGGCTCTTGACGGAGTGAATTTTAAAATATATAAGGGCGAATCCGTTGCCATTATAGGAAAGAACGGCGCAGGTAAATCTACCGTTCTTAAAATGATAACAGGAGTTGCTTTCCCTACGACAGGTGAGGTAAAGGTAAGGGGAAGAGTTGCCGCCCTGCTTGAGCTTACTGCCGGTTTTGTTCCGGATATGACAGGAAGAGAAAATATCAGCTTTAAATGCTATGTACTTGGACTTAATGAGGATGAGATAAAGGAGATCGAGCAGAAGGTCGTTGATTTTGCGGACCTCGGTGATTATATGGATCAGCCCGTCCGTACCTATTCATCAGGTATGAAAATGCGTCTCGGCTTTGCTATCAACATAAATATGAACCCGGATATTCTTGTAATAGATGAGGCGCTGAGCGTAGGCGACGCCGCATTCAAGAAAAAGTGCAAGGCTAAGATAAGAGAACTGATCGACCGTGATATCACCGTTCTTTATGTAAGTCACGGGCGTGATATCAGAGAGATATGCAAGCGCTGTATTTTCCTGCAGAAGGGAAAGGTGATCTTTGACGGCGGCATGGAGGAAACTCTGAATAAATATCCCGAATTCGGTAAATAATTTAATATTTGTGTAAGCTCCGCAGATAATGGCTTCTGACGGAGCTTTTTTCTTTCATATAGGGTGAAAATGGAAATAAATCATTCAAAATCCATAAAAAAACACGATTTTATATAGAAAATTTATTTTACCTATTGAAATATTAACGAAAATAGTATAAAATATACATTGTAAGGACTGTATCGTGTCACCGGATAATAATGGTCACAATACGGTCATTTCCGGAAATATCCGGGACAGCAGATGGCGGCTGTGCAGTTTCCGGCTGCCTGATCTGTTTGTTATCGCACATCTTATACGGTGTGTGCAGAAATTGCAAAATCTGTACCGGCAGTGCCCGGGGAAAGGATGTTATTGAAATGAACTATCTTAACAAGAAAACTGTTGAAGATATCGATGTAGCTGGCAAGAAGGTTCTTGTACGCTGCGACTTCAACGTACCGTTTGACGGCGAGGGCAATATCTCTGACCCGAAGAGAATTGATGAGGCTCTCAAAACTATCAAATATCTTATTGATAATAAAGCAAAGGTGATCCTCTGCTCACATCTTGGTCGTCCGAAGGGCGAATTCAATATGAAGTATTCTCTTGCTCCTGTAGCTGCTTATCTTTCAAAGGCTCTGGGCTTTGAGGTAAAGATGGCTTCCGATGTTGTTGGCGAAAGCGCAAAGAGTATCGCTGCTTCACTTCAGGAGGGCGAGGTTGAGCTTATCGAGAACGTTCGTTTCCACAAGGAAGAGGAAAAGAATGATCCCGAGTTTGCAAAGCAGCTTGCTTCACTTGCTGAGATATATGTAAACGATGCTTTCGGCACAGCTCACAGAGCTCATGCTTCAACAGCAGGCGTTGCTGATTATCTGCCCGCAGTTTGCGGCTATCTGATCCAGAAAGAGATCACCGTTATGGGCGGCGCTCTTGAAGATCCCAAGAGACCCTTCGTTGCTATTCTCGGCGGCGCAAAGGTTTCCGATAAGATCGGCGTTATCACAAACCTTCTTGACAAGGTTGATACCCTTATCATCGGCGGCGGCAT
>DEHG01000030.1:47429-54742 GCA_002351795.1 Ruminococcaceae bacterium UBA2806
GCGGCGGCATGGCTTACACATTCATGAAGGCTCTCGGCTACAGCACAGGTACATCTATCTGTGAGCTTGACAAGGTAGAGCTTGCTAAGGATATCATGGCTAAGGCTAAGGCTAAGAATGTAAACTTCCTCATTCCCGAGGATACAGTTGTCGGTCAGGAATACAAGCCGGATACAGAATTCAAGACAGTTGACAGCGATCAGATCGAGGATAACTGGATGGGTCTTGATATCGGTCCCAAGACAAGAGAAAAATTTGCTGCGGCTGTAAAGGGCGCAGGTACAGTTGTATGGAACGGTCCGATGGGCGTTTCCGAGTGGGAGAACTTTGCAGCAGGTACTATCTCTGTTGCTAAGGCAGTTGCAGAAAGCGGCGCTATTTCTATCATCGGCGGCGGTGATTCAGCAGCAGCAGTTGAGAAGCTTGGCTATGCAGACAAGATGACTCATATCTCAACAGGCGGCGGCGCATCACTTGAATTCCTCGAGGGTAAGGTACTTCCGGGTATTGCTTGCCTTAACGAGAAGGAGTAATAATAATGCATAATTCATAATGCATATTGCATAATGAGATGCTTTATTCGGGTATACAAACACGGGGTAGGGCAGAGTCCTGCCCCGTTTTTGATGAACACATAAGGTTTTAGCATATGACCTTTTAAATCAGAGAGGAGTAATTAAAATGAACAAGGAACTCAGACAGGCAGTTATCGCCGGCAACTGGAAAATGAATAAGACAAGACCCGAGGCTAAGGCTCTTATCGAGGAGCTTATTCCGATAGCAGAAAAGGCAAGCTGCGGTGTTGTTATTTGCGTACCTTTTACAAACCTTGAAACAGCAGTTGAACTGACAAAGGGTACTAATATCAAGGTAGGCGCAGAAAACGTTCATTTTGAAAAGAGCGGCGCTTTCACAGGTGAGATAAGCGCAGATATGCTTACAGAGATCGGCGTTGAATATGTTATCATCGGTCACAGCGAAAGAAGACAGTATTTCGGTGAAACAGATGAAACCGTAAACAAGAGAACAAAGGCAGCTCTTGCAGCAGGTCTTAAACCCATTGTTTGCGTAGGCGAGCTTCTCTGGGAGAGAAAATGCGATATCACAAAGGAAGTTATCGCAAGACAGATAAAGCTTGATTTCTATGATGTATCCGCTGAGGATATCAAGAAGTCCATTATTGCTTATGAGCCTGTATGGGCTATCGGAACAGGCGAGACAGCTACAGCTGCACAGGCAGAGGAGGTTTGTCTGTTCATCCGTGAGCAGCTTGCAGAAAAGTATGGCAAGGAAGCTGCTGATGCTGTTACGATCCAGTATGGCGGATCTATGAACCCGAAGAATGCTGCCGAGCTTCTTGCACAGGAGGATGTTGACGGCGGACTTATCGGCGGTGCATCACTCAAGGCTGCTGATTTCGGCGTACTGCTTGAGGAAGCAAGCAAATAATTCTAACAAAATATTTTTGGCAAAGTATCGGGCGTTTTTTCACCCGATACTTTTGCTGAAATAAAAGGAGATTTGTGATGAAAAAAGAACTATTGCTTTGATAGTGTCTATGCTTGTTTCAGTATCTGCTGCTGCGGGATGCAGCAGTGACAGCGCCAAGGAGAATACAGCTGTTAAAGATACGGTTTATCAGTCGGACGGTGCAAAATATTATGTTTCGGGGGCGGCTGTTTATAATATAAGCGATCCCGATAAGCCCGTTTATTTAAGCTATAATGATCCGGATAATGCAGACAGTAACCTGCCGGCTTTTTTCCGTATGAACAAATGTCATATGGCGCAGAACGGTTCTGAAATAACCGGACCTTATCTGGATAATCATAAGATCTATAAATGGAATATAGGCAGTGATAATACTGTCAGCGGCAGTGTTCTTTATGAAGCGGATTCGTGGAGTGAGGCTATAAAAGAGAAGCTGAAAAAATACACATCTTACACGGATGATAACTATAAAATTCTTTCCGGTGAAATGATGATCCATGGCTTTGACAGTACTGATGCTGGAGACGGATATGTATATTTCAGATATTGTTCTCAGCCGGAATACTTTAATCAATATATGCCGACGAACTATGTTTTATGCAGGTATGATAAAAACGGCGGCGGTCTTGAATTTATCGGAAATGATAACGGCGTAGCTTCATTCGATTACAAAGACGGTTATATCTACTTTGCCGATAATGGTTTTAAGGCTGTGTCTGAATACGAATACACAGTAGATAAGGACAGAGTGGGTATTTACAGTATGAAGGCTGACGGAACGGATGTAAAGAAATTAGTATCCGTTAAACCTGAAAGTGATGAGGATAAAAACGATCAGACAAGGATACTGAAAAATGTTGTCGGACGTGTCGAGGTTATCGGAGATGATCTTTATTATATTGCCGAGGATAAAACAGGTGAGACATATCTGTACAGCATACCTGTAAACGGCGGAACTCCGGAACAGGTCACAGAAAAACCCTGTGCGGATTATTATGCAGATACCAGTTCCGGAACATTGTTTTATCAGAACGGTACATTGAACATTTCAAGAGCTGATGGCTGTACCGTTTATTCAAAGCCTATGGACGGCGGAGAAGAAACTGCGCTTTATATCAAGCTCAATGCTCCCACATACGGATACTGGGCGTCTGTTGAAGGAGATTATCTGTATATCACGAATTACAATATGTTTGTCGGTTACAACACAGAGGAAAGCGATCTTATTTCCGGTCAGAGATTCAACCTTAAAACCAAGGAAATGGAAAAGCTGATCTGTACCGCAAAACCCGGTGCAAAAACTGTTTCCGATATTGACGTAAAGTGGGTCAAGGATGAAAAAGAAGCAGGTGCCGATGGATTAAAAAGTTATTTGTAAGCATATAAATCAGAATGGAGAGAAAGTATGAAAAAACCCTTAGTATTAATGATACTGGACGGCTTCGGTATCGGAACAAACTACGGCAATGCTATCCGCACTGCCAATAAGCCGAATCTTGAACATATCACATCCACAAATCCGTGGACGCTTATTGCTGCTTCGGGCATGGATGTAGGTCTGCCGGACGGTCAGATGGGCAACAGTGAGGTAGGTCATACCAATATCGGCGCAGGACGTGTTGTATATCAGGAGCTTACAAGGATCACAAAGGCTATAAAAGACGGCTCTGTAATGCAGAATGAAGCTCTTGTCCATGCAATGGAAAATGCCGCACAGAATGGAAAATCACTTCACTTTATGGGACTTCTTTCACCCGGCGGCGTACACAGCCATAATACCCATCTTTACGGTCTTGTTGAAATGGCAAAGAAAATGGGTGTAAAGAATGTTTATGTACACGCCTTCCTTGACGGCCGTGATGTACCGCCTTCAAGCGCAAAGGATTATATCATCCAGTGTCAGGCAAAGCTTGAAGAGATAGGTCTTGGTCAGATAGCAACTATTTCAGGCCGTTACTATGCAATGGACAGAGATAATAACTTTGACCGTGTAGAAAAGGCATATGCAGCCCTTGTATACGGCGAGGGCAAAAAAGCGGCAAATGCTGTTGAAGCTATCACTAATTCATATGATGAAGGCGTAACGGATGAATTTGTTATCCCGACAGTATGCGTTGAGGGTGCAACGATAAAGAGCGGCGACAGTATTGTATTCTACAATTTCCGTCCCGACAGGGCAAGAGAGATCACCCGTACATTTGTTGACCCTGATTTCAGCGGATTCGAGAGAAGGAACGGATTTTTCCCGCTTACATATATCTGCATGACTCAGTATGACGCTACAATGCCGAATGTTGAGGTCGCATTCAAGCCTCAGAAGCTTACAAATATGTTCGGTGATTATATTTCCCGCAGAGGTCTGACTCAGCTGAGAATTGCAGAAACTGAAAAATATGCCCATGTAACATTCTTCTTCAACGGCGGCGTTGAGGCTGTAAGCGAGGGAGAGGACAGATGCCTTATCCCCTCACCGAAGGTAGCTACATATGATCTCCAGCCGGAAATGAGCGCATATGAGGTCACAAAGAATGTTGTAGAAAGAATTGAAAGCGGCAAATATGACGTTATCATTCTTAACTTTGCTAACTGTGATATGGTTGGCCATACTGGAGTATTTGAGGCTGCTGTTAAAGCTGTTGAAGCTGTTGATGACTGTGTTGGTCAGGTCATAAAGGCTGTAAAGAAGCTTGATGGTGTTGCACTTATTACCGCAGATCACGGAAACGCTGACAGAATGATAGATGAGGACGGCGAGCCGTTCACAGCTCATACAACAAACCTTGTACCGTTCATCGTTGTAAATCATCCCTGTGAGCTTCGTGACGGCGGCAGACTTGCAGATATCGCTCCTACAATGCTCAAGCTTCTGGGACTGCCCCAGCCTGCTGAAATGGACGGAGTAAGCATTATAAAATAAACAAGATAAATATGTGTATATTTTTACACACCATATAACTGAATAGTAAAACGGACTGTCACACTGAAAAAAGTGTAACAGCCCGTTTTTGTTATTATTCATTGGATTCATCTACAGAAAGCTCTACGACAGATCCTCTTTCCTTTATTTCGGAGGCGTTGAGGGAAGATGACTGAAGCTCGGATATGATCTTGTCATCCGTAAATATTGATTCAAATACAGATTCCACATATGAATTGTCGGTCGATACGGTAACGACAATATATGGATAATGGCATAGAATACGGCTGCTGCTTACAGCCTCATAAGCCTTATCATTGACATTTTTGTAGGACGCCATTTTTTCGGATATGTAATTATTTGCCGAGCTTATCATTTTATCCTCGACATCTTCACTTCTGAGTCTGAAACAAGCGATCTCGGTAAAGCTGTCCGGTTTTGAGGATATGTACATTGCCGAGTCAGAAATAGTCCCTTCAGGGATATCATAGTATTTATAGATGTTTTCCGCAGATATCTCCGAAAGGTTATCGTAATTCATAGATCTGATGATCCTGTCGGTGATCTCATGCGCTGTATAATTGCTTTCGGTGACTGTATAGCTTTCATTCATGCCAAGCAGCAGCAAAACGGATATAACGGCGGCAATTGTTAAAATCAGCGATACAATTATAACTGTGAGTTTGATCTTGTTTTTATTGGTTTGTTTATTTTCTGTATTTTCAGCCATTCATCCACCTTCATTTCATTTTTATACATTTATACAATATAATTATACATATACTGCATTTATATTTCAACTACAATCTTGTAACCAGCGTCACGCTGGACCCATAATGCAGGGGTCGCTTGCTCTGAATGGTCAAGTGTTGCTTTCTTGCCCGCATATGTTAGTATTATGTCGCATTGTCAATGATTTTTTAACAAAACAAAATCGATACAGTTTCCTGTATCGAAAAAAATATAAGTCCGCCCAACCGTACACCGTTGATAATAACCTGCCTACGAGATAAGCAGGTGGGTATCCTCTCCACAACTTCATACTCCCTTCGTCCGCCAAAAGGCGGGAGGTCTGAAGTCCGCTGCAGAAGCCGGATTCCCGATTTAAGGGTTGTAGGGTTATTTTGAACGATCAATACGCATCGGGCAGACAATATAAACAAATTGTTATTCGTTTGTGTAACCTTATTATACAACATTGTTTAACAAATTGCAAGGGGTAAACACATTTTTTTTTATTTTTATTCTTCAGAGTTTTCCTCGGCTTTGTAAGTTTCGTCAAAGTTGTTTTCAAAGATCTCTGCAAGCTCATCAAGAAGATCTTCATCATCGATCTCGGCAAGCTGGGGCTGACCGTCCTCATCCTCTACAGCCTCAAAGATCATATAGGTACTGCCGGATTCGATATCCTGATCGGGAAGATCAAACTGCGGAGCAAGAGCATAGTAATGACCATCCTTGTAATCTATCTCATCCAGAACTTCAAAATCGTATTCGTTGCCGTCTTCGTCTACCAGAGAAACGAGGTCTGCTTCATACTCTTCATTCTGCATATCCTTTTCCATATCGCTCATTAAGAACATCTCCTTTGAAATAATAATTTAGGGCAGGCGTTTTATCGCCAAAACCACTCATAAAATCTATTTTATACTTATTTTAACAATAAGTCAAGGGTTATTGCAACTAAATTATAAAATAAATTTTTTAACAAAAGTGCAGAAAAACTATTGACTTTTTATAAAGAAGGTGCTATAATTAACACAAGATAAATTGAATCCGGTCTGCTGACTGAGATGCGGATTTGGTAGGTCTAATTCTATGAAGGGAGGCATGCTCCGATGGGCGATACGGAAACACTTTTTTGTGACCTTGCTGTCTCTTGGTGCGAGGTCTTCTGCGGAGAGAAGATAGTTTAAGAACTGCCTTTTTTGAGCGTCTGTATCTGATCGTGTATGGTCGTGAGATACACTTTAGTCTGATACGGCTTCTTATGATGAGTGTTTACTTTTAAGTTCCGATGATTCTTCAAACTGCGGGAAGGCGCTGACGATAACGGTCAGCTGCTATGAGCGGCAAAGCAGCTTTGGCTGAGGATCTTACAATTGAATATTTTCCGTGATCTATTCATCATATATATGTTGTTTTCACGGTTTTCTTTCCGATGACATCGGGTTTTGCTTCCGGAGCGGAAGAAAATGTCATAGGCTGAACAGGATATTGAACCGTTTATTACTTGAAGTTCCGCATATTATTTGTGTATGTTTTTCAATGTGCGAGTCGGATTCAGGTTCGGCTGTAGAATCAAGCATTAAGAAGGATATTATCCTTCGAGGGTGTTACGCAGTGGAATGTGCACCAAATGTATTTCAGGTATAAATAGGATTATCGCAAGGTTTTGCTTATTATATATTCTATACAGACAGGAATGTTTCCAATGTAATACTCAAATTTTCTTCTTCATAAAAAACACCTTTCATAAAATATTTTATGGCAGATCGGATCTGTTTTGGATCTGCCGGTATGGGAATGAGTCCAATGCCGTAATATAAGGTTATAACGAAGAATTGTGCCAATTCTCCTGAAAAAACACTATGCCCCGACAGCAGCTGCTGCCGGGGTGTTTTTATGCTTTGAGCATCTGTGAAAGAGCGATAGAAAGCTGATCGGGGCATGAAGTTCCTCTGCCGTTGCAGTCGATACCACGCAGTCTTTTTATAGCTTCTTCTGCGCTCATTCCCTTTACGAGGGCGGCGATACCCTGAGTATTACCGTTGCATCCGCCGTTGAAGCGGACGGAGGTAATGATGTTATTGTCATCAAGTTCGATCTCGATAGAGCGTGAACAGACTTTTTTTGTTTTGTAGACAGATTTCATTTTTTTGACTCCTTTATATGATATTTTTTA
>DEHG01000030.1:54796-55027 GCA_002351795.1 Ruminococcaceae bacterium UBA2806
GCGCTCAGGATGACAGTCTTTTTGTCATTCCGAACGGAGTGAGAAATCTTTCTGATAAAGTTGATATCATGAAAAAGATCCTTCACTTCGCTCAGGATGACAGTCCACATAATGCTTTTATATAATTCGTTAACTTTTGCTTTCCGTCAGCTTCTGGTACATCTTCATCAGCTCCGCCACGCATTCGCTCTCGGTCATTTTCAGCGAAAAGCCGTAAGCCTGCATAACAGC
>DEHG01000030.1:55224-56270 GCA_002351795.1 Ruminococcaceae bacterium UBA2806
GAATAGCGGTAGTCGCTTTTCAGCCTGCCGCATACTGTACGCATCCACGCCATGTGGACATTGGAAGTGAGTATTCCAAAATGAAATAATGATGCATTAGGCATAATCCTTACAGCATTACTGCAAAATACTTCAGGAGATATAAAGCCAATGGGGATATATCGTCTGTTTTCTGATGATGTTTCTGGAATTATGATGTAGTTTGATGTAGGCATATTTTCAGTCTGAAAATGTGTTGGTATTTCTGCTATTTTCAATGTACTTTTTCGTTTACTTAATAATCTAAACTGTTTTACTGCTTCTACTCGTTTCATACATTCAGGCATAGCTCTTAGTTCTTTCGGACTGCAATCACCGAGCCATAAGCAGTAACGGCAGTAACCGTTTATAAACTCTTTTGAACCGAGCCATTTTTTGAAATACTTTTCTGATTTTGGCTCTTTCTTGATAAACTCCTGCATTTCTTCATAAGTGAACAAGTAGTTACCATCATCAATAGGCTGATTGCCCATACCAATATCAGGAACATCACACAAAGGCTTTGAACGATTAATTATTACTATATCATCGGCTTCTATAAGATATCCATTAATGTTTTTGACGGCTTTTTTTACACCGTTATCTAAAAGTAATCTTTGTGATTTATTAGGTGCAATACTAAAACCAACGATAACACAGTGAACGTGAGCTTTTAAACTTGCTTCACTGTCCCATATAAATGTTTTATAAGCAAAGTCGATATGCACTCCCAGTTCAAAAAGCGTTTTCCATAGAATAGCCACCTGTTCGCCTTGCGTTATGGAATTAGTGGAGACAAGAGCAGTCCTTACCGTTGTACCTGACATTAGATCGGCAGCCTTTTTATACCAACAAGATACATAATCAAGATTGCCGTTGTTCTTTACACCGTCAAAAATCGTGAAAACATCATCCTTCTGCGACTTATCCATAAGCCTTGCGCCTACAAACGGCGGATTGCCCATAATATAGGACAGCTTGTCCTTCGGCACGACATCCTCCCAGTCTATGCGCAGAGCGTTGCCCTC
>DEHG01000094.1:0-247 GCA_002351795.1 Ruminococcaceae bacterium UBA2806
ATCCTTCTGGCAGAACAGACCTTAGAAAAATGATGACTACAGAAATGATAGATCATAACTGCGAATGCTTTAAAAAGCAGATGAGCAGATTTATTGATTTTGCCGATGATAAAGCGCTTATGGTTAATAATGCCGACTGGCTGCTTGATCTTAATTATGTGGAGCTTCTCAGAGAGGTCGGCGCCTGTTTCAGCGTAAACAGAATGCTTGCCGCTGAATGTTACAAGCAGAGAATGGAAAGAGGACT
>DEHG01000094.1:485-8481 GCA_002351795.1 Ruminococcaceae bacterium UBA2806
GAGGGCAAGAAAATGGGCAAGACAGAAAAGGGTGCTGTCTGGCTTGACGCTGAAAAAACATCGCCGTTCGATTTCTTCCAGTACTGGAGAAATGTTGCCGACAGTGATGTTATCAAGTGCCTGAAAATGCTTACCTTTGTTCCGATTGAAGAGATCGAAGCAATGGAAAAGTGGGAGGGCAGCGAGCTTAATAAGGCTAAGGAGATCCTTGCTTTCGAGCTTACAAAGCTTGTACACGGTGAACAGGAGGCACAGAAGGCGCTTGAAGGTGCAAGGGCGCTTTTCTCAAACAAGGCTGATACAGATAATATGCCCTCAAGCACTATTACAGAAAATGATATGACGGACGGAAAGATCGGTCTTATCGATCTGCTTTTCCTTGTAAAGCTTGCACCGTCAAAGGCAGAGGCAAGAAGGCTTATCCAGCAGGGCGGCATTTCAGTAAATGATGAAAAGATCACCGATGTCAAGGCTGAGATCAAAGCTGACATTTTTACAGACGGTTTTATCATTATCAAAAAGGGTAAGAAGGTTTTCCATAAGGTAAAGCTTGGTTGATAGCCGTTAGTTTATCCGTTTGATAATATCCATTTATATTCCCCGAAAGGAAAATTGCTATGGGAGAAAATTCTAAAAGCAAAAAAACAAAAAGACATGAGGAAAGAGAGCTTGCTTTTATTCTGTTATTTGAACAGATGGTGCAGAAGGATGATCTTGAATCAATAATTTCAGATGCAAAAGACGCAAGAGATGTTGAGGTCAGCAATTATACAAGGCGGATAGCAGAAGGCGTTATCGAGAAAAAGGAAGAGATAGATAAGCTTATAGAAGCTAATCTTAAGGGATGGAAGATAAACAGGATATCAAAGCCGTCGCTTGTGATTATGAGAGTAGCAGTCTATGAAATGCTTTATGTTGATAAAACGCTTGTAAAGGTGTTTATAAATGAAGCTGTGGAGCTTGCAAAGCAATATGCAGCATCAGGCGACAGCGGCTTTGTAAACGGTGTTTTAGGAGCGATCGCAAGAAATTGTCAAAAAAGCGGTGATGAATGATGCCTTACTTTTTAGGTATTGATACCAGCAATTACACTACATCCGCCTCCGTTTATGACAGTGACAGCGGCAGGATGCTGATGCAGAAAAAGCTGCTGCCTGTAAAACAGGGAGAATGTGGTCTGCGCCAGAGTGATGCTGTATTTCACCATGTTCAGCAGATGCCGCAGGTGATACAAGCTCTGTTTGATGATTTTGAGGGGAAAATAAGTGCAGTGGGAGTATCTTCACGACCCCGTGATATCGAAGGCTCATATATGCCGTGCTTTACGGTGGGGCTTATGGCTGCAAAAACATTGTCCTCGGTAAATAAGATACCCTGCTTTACATTTTCTCATCAGAGCGGTCATATTGCTGCTGCGCTTTTCAGCGCCAAAAGGACAGATCTGTTCAGCAGGGAATTTATTGCTTTTCATGTTTCCGGCGGAACGACTGAGGCATTGTATGTCAGACCCGACAGCGAAAAAACATTTGATATTACATTGGCGGCAAAGACCCTTGATCTGAATGCAGGTCAGCTTATAGACAGGGTGGGCGTAATGCTCGGGCTTGGTTTTCCGTGCGGAGCGGAGCTTGAAAAGCTTGCTGCTGAAAATACAGAAAAAATAAACGGGCTTAAAATATCGTTGAAAGAAGCAAACTGCTGTTTGTCCGGAATAGAAAATATTTGTCGTAAGGCTTACGATGAAGGAAGATCAAAGGAATATGTTGCTGCATTGTGTCTTGCGCATATTCAGGAAACACTTATAAGAATGACCGGAAGGGTTGTTGCACATTATGGAGAAATGCCTGTGCTGTATGCAGGCGGAGTTATGTCTGACAAGATCATAAAAATTGGATTAACGAACGAACTGAAAAGAAGATTCGGATACGAACCGGCTTTTGCACAGCCGGAATATTCTTCTGACAACGCTTCGGGCATTGCATATTTATGCAGTGTCAGACATAATTTGATAAATAGTAAATAACAACTATCATGTGTCAGATTAAAAAGGAGATATTGAGAATGGGCAGATTATTTGGAACTGACGGAGCAAGAGGTGTGGCTAATTCCGAGCTTACTCTGGAGCTTGCTACAAATATAGGAAGGGCTGCCGCTATGGTACTGACAGAAAGCGGTGAAGAGCATCCTAAGGTACTCATAGGCAAGGATACGAGACTTTCCTCAGATATGCTTGAGGGAGCACTTGCAGCAGGTCTTTGCAGTGTGGGAGCAGATGTTATTCTGCTTGGTACAGTCCCCACGCCGACTGTTGCATACCTTGTCAGAAAATACAATGCTGATGCAGGCTTTATGATATCTGCGTCACATAACCCCTTTGAATTTAACGGAATAAAGATCTTTTCTTCAACAGGCTATAAGCTTCCGGATGCAATGGAGTCGGAGATCGAGTCTATAATCCTTGACGGTGCAAGACCCTATCCTCAGCCGACAGGCAGCGGTCTTGGTAAAGTTACAAGAGCGCAGGACGCAGTTGATGATTATATTGATTATGTCATTTCTACAGTTTCGGACAGACTTGACGGTATGAGGATCGGCATTGACTGCTCCAACGGCAGCTCAAGCGTAACAGCGGAAAAGCTGTTTACAAAGCTTGGCGCAGAGTGTCATATGCTTTCTGATAAACCGGACGGTATTAATATAAACGATAACTGCGGTTCAACGCATATGGAGAACCTGCAGAAGTTTGTTGTAGAGAACGGTCTTGATCTTGGTGTTGCATTTGACGGCGATGCAGACAGATGTCTTGCTGTTGACGATAAGGGTCAGATAGTTGACGGCGATCGTATAATGGCTGTCTGTGCTTCGGAGTGTTCATTGAATAATAAGCTCAGTAAAAATGCTGTAGTAGGCACAGTTATGTCAAATATGGGCTTTACAAGATTCTGTAAGGATAACGGTCTGAATTTCGTTGCCGCAAAAGTAGGCGACAGATATGTTCTTGAGGAAATGCTCAAAAACGGATATAATTTCGGCGGAGAACAGTCCGGCCATGTTATTTTCCTTGACTACGCTACAACGGGCGACGGTCAGCTTACAGCTGCACACCTTTTAGGTATTGTAAATAAGAGACAGGAAAAGCTTTCTGATATTGCAGCTGTTATGACTCATTATCCGCAGGTCCTTGTAAATGTAAGGGTTACTCCCGAGGGCAAAAAGAAATATGCTTCTGATGAGGATATCAAGGCTGAAATAGAAAAGGTTGCAAAGGAGCTTGGCGAGGACGGAAGAATACTTGTGCGTCTTTCAGGAACAGAGCCTCTTGTAAGAGTTATGCTTGAGGGACTTGATCTGGAGCTTATCACAAGACTTGCCAATGAGACGGCAGACCTGATAAAACAAAAGATAGGCTGATGTTTGTGCATAATCACTAAAGTGGTTGATAAAAAAATGTAATTATTCTCCATTTAAATAATCACAAATTTTAGTTTTATATGTTATAATATATGTAAGACTTGAATGGAGTGGTAGCACATGTCAGATGTAGATCTTTCAATTATAATACCCGCCAGAAACAATAAGGCAAAAAATGCCTCTATAATAAAAATGATAGCCGATGAAACACGGCAGCTGAATGTGGAGTTTATTGTTATTGATCTTAATTCCACGGACGGCGGCGTTTTGGACGCTCTGAATACAATAAAGACAGGAAATCTCAAAGGTTCGGTAATACAGTGCGGAAACAGTACAGTAAGCTCCGCACTCAATACCGGCATACATAAGGCGCAGGGAAAATATATCACCTTTGTATATCCTGCCAGATTATATAAAAACTATATAAATGAGTATATTAAAGTTGCCGAAGAAAAGCAGGCGGAGTTTGTATTTGCTGTTCCGTCATCGAATGAGGAAAATCATAAGGAGATAATACCCGAGGGGATACTCGGTACAGATATTGTTGTAAGGCTTATACGTTCATCAATTTATATGGATTTTACAGCAGTGCTTTTCAGAAGAGATTTTCTTGTGAATAATTCCATACTGTTCTATGAGGAATGTACCTTAGGCTATGCCGAGGCATTTATATACAATTGTCTTTTGCATAATCCGTTGACTGCATATATCGACATGGAAATAAAAAGGGATTATGTCAACAGTCTTAACAATGGAAGCAATGCGGGCACTACAAACAATTGCTTTGAACGCTTTGATGCAATGGTAAAGATTTTTGACCATGCAAAAAGCCTTTATAAAAACGATACAGTACTTCTTGATGCTTTTGAATATCAGAAGCTTCCTGCTGTACTGATAAATTGTATTGACAAGCTTCTCGATGAAGGCTTTAATAAGACTTCAATAAGAAAGCTGCTGAAAAACAAAGGCTATGAGGATTACCTGAAAATATCCTCCGCAACAAGCGATAACCTGAAGAAAAAGATCGTCAGCTGGAAATTCATGCCGTGGCTGTATAGATGAAGAGGTGAAAACGGTGGCAGATGTACATTATATAGATCATCCTCTTATAAAGCATAAGATAACCATGCTTCGCAAGGAAAGCACAGGGAACATGGAATTCCGCAAGCTTGTCAGTGAGATATCCATGCTTATGGCATATGAGACGCTGTCTGATCTTCCCACAAGGGATGAGGAGATCAGGACTCCGATAGAAGAAACTGTCCAGCCCGTTCTTGACGGTAAAAAGCCCGCTGTAATTCCGATACTGCGTGCGGGACTTGGTATGGTGGATGGTATCCTTGCGCTTTTGCCTAATGCAAAGGTCGGGCATATCGGTATGTTCCGTGATGAAGAGACTCACAAGCCCCATGCATATTACTGTAAGCTTCCGCCGTTTATTGAGGACAGACTTATTATGGTCGTTGATCCGATGCTTGCAACAGGCGGTTCACTTTGTGATGCTGTTGATGAGATCAAAAAACAGGGCGGCAGGAATATCAAATGTATGTGTATCATAGCTTCACCCGAGGGTGTAAAGGCTTTTACTGAAAGACACCCTGATGTTGAGTTATATTTAGGCGCACTTGACCGCTGTCTTAACAGTGATTGTTATATCTGTCCGGGGCTGGGAGATGCCGGGGACAGGATCTTCGGAACAAAATAATAGAAAAAGCAGAACTGCCGTACCATGAAGGATGCGGCAGTTCGTTTTTTTATTTACAGAATTTATTGTGCAGCAGCCGTGTAAGAAATGCAATAGTGTATGTACCGAATAAGATTATCGGAGAGGAAATATACCAGAATCCGCCTGCATTGAGGGAATAGAAATCAGTTATGGTTTTAAAAAATACAACGCTTGACGTGTAGAATACCGAATATAAAAGCATGGGTATAAGAGCGATAAATGTGCTTTTAAACGACAGGGTGCTGTCTGTTTCGATAAAGCAGAATGAGATAAAACATAAAAGCGGGGCTGATGCATGCATATGGAATGACGTTCCTGAGAGGACGGTGGCAGGACCGTAGATGGGTGCAAGATAACATACTACAGTCATAAATGTAAGCATAACGGATACTGTACCTATATATTTGAAAAGAATCACCCACGGGGGTATATGATTGTTTTTTCCGGATAATATCTTTATATCGCATATTGCCATGATCAGGGATGCGACAGCGGCAATGACATTTGAATCAGTGGTGAAAAATTTGAAGGACTCATATCCGTATTCAATAAGCGTACCTGTGTTCCCGCAAAAGTATGAGATCACTATACCGGTTGTGGTCAGAAATACAACAGAATTAATGATAAGAGAAATAATTGTTTTTGTTCTTGACATATCAACACTTCCTTTGTTTAAAACTAACAAAATATTTTTATATATTTCTACACTATATATACACAATAAATTGTATTTATAGTGTATATCATGGTTATAATTCCTTAACAGACTTGATTCACAATGTATAACTGAGTTATAATATAGCTTGTGCGTTGAACGTTTATCAATGTTCAAAGATCTATGATAGTGATACGGCTGCCCTTTGCGCTTATGAGGTTTTCATCCTTCATTTTTCTTAGCTCTCTCATCATGGCGCTGCGGTCAACCGAAAGATAATCCGCAAGATCAGACAGGGAAACAGGGATCTCGAATTCGTCAGAATCCTTTTGCTGCCTGATATATCTTATGTAGGTGGAAAGCTTTCCTCTTATAGAACGGCATGAAAGGATATCTATATGCATAAGGCTTTTTCGCAGTGAATCCATAACTATATTGTTGAGAACTTTTTTATGCTTGGCGCACTCGTCCTCACAGCAGTTCATAAGTCTGTCATATGAGAAAAAAGTTATTTCGCAGTTTTCAGCTGCCTGTATATAGTATAGGTTCACATCACAGTCGGGCGAAAAGAGCTTTCCGAATACAGCCCCCTTTTCATAGTAATCAATGATGCCTGTTTCGCCGTTTTCGCTTATGCTTAGCAGAAACGCAATGCCTTTGTTTACTATACCGATGCTGCTGTTATCGTCTGTATGCCTCATTATGATGTCGTTTTTGCGAAAATGTTTCTGCTCGCCCGAAAGGCAGACCTTCATTTCTTCAAATTCCTTTTCTGTTATATGACGGAATATTGAATAACGGTTCATGTTTACACCTCTATATCTTGCGTATATTTTTGTGCATTACGCTATATATTGTATTATATCATACATTCGTTGCAATTGCAACAGACAATTTGGATTATTTGTACTACAATAGGTATCACGCACCCGGGCTGCAGGGCATACAGTCCAGGGAAAAATGAAAAAATAATTGGAGATGAGATCTATGAGAATTATTAAAAGAAATTCATCAGAAGAAACTTTTGATATCAATAAGATCATTATAGCCGTAACAAAGGCTAATAACGCAACAGAAAACGGAAAGATAACAGAGGAGCAGATCAGGGATATTGCCGATTATGTAGAGTATAAATGCTCCCGTATGGATCGTGCCGTATCTGTCGAGGAGATACAGGATATGGTCGAAAATCAGATCATGGCAAAGGGTGCATTTGAGCTTGCAAGAAATTATGTAAGATACAGATTCAAGCGTTCCCTTATCCGTTCATCAAATACGACTGATAATAAGATACTGAGCCTTATCGAATGTAATAATGAAGAGGCAAAGCAGGAAAACTCCAACAAGAACCCGACTGTAAACAGCGTTCAGCGTGACTATATGGCAGGCGAGGTCAGCAAGGATCTTACAAGAAGGCTTCTTCTTCCGATGGATATAGTTGAAGCGCATGAAAAGGGTATCATTCACTTCCATGATGCGGATTATTTTGCACAGCATATGCATAACTGCGATCTTGTAAACCTTGAGGATATGCTTCAGAACGGTACTGTAATAAGCGAGACTCTTATTGAGAAGCCGCACAGCTTTTCCACAGCCTGTAATATCGCCACACAGATAATTGCACAGGTAGCAAGCAACCAGTACGGCGGACAGAGCATAAGCCTTACGCATTTAGCGCCGTTTGTTCAGATATCAAGGGAAAAGATCAGGAAAGAGTTCCTTGAAGAGCTTAAAATGATGGGGGCAGATATTCCGCAGGAGACCATTGATAATATCGTTGAGGAGCGTCTCAGAAAAGAGATAACAAAGGGTGTACAGACAATACAGTATCAGGTAGTTACCCTTCTTACAACAAACGGTCAGGCGCCTTTTGTAACTGTATTCATGTATCTTAATGAGGCAAGGAACGAAAGAGAAAAGAAAGACCTTGCAATGATAATCGAGGAAACTCTTAAACAGAGAGTTACGGGTGTTAAAAATGAGGCAGGCGTATGGATAACTCCTGCATTCCCGAAGCTTATCTATGTTCTTGAAGAGGATAACCTTCATGAGGGAGATCCGTATTATTACCTTACGGAGCTTGCAGCAAAATGCACAGCAAAGAGAATGGTGCCGGATTATATCTCGGAAAAGGTAATGCTTAAAAATAAGGTAGATAAAAACGGCGAAGGTCACTGCTATACCTGCATGGGCTGCCGCAGCTT
>DEHG01000094.1:8550-13612 GCA_002351795.1 Ruminococcaceae bacterium UBA2806
AATCAGGGTGTTGTTACGATAAATCTTGTAGATATAGGACTTAGCGCAAATAAGGATATCAACCAGTTCTGGAGAATATTTGAGGAAAGAATGGATCTGTGTCACAGAGCGCTTCGCTGCCGTCATGAAAGACTTTTAGGGACACATTCTGATGCAGCGCCTATACTCTGGCAGTATGGTGCAATATCAAGACTGAAAAAGGGCGAGGTAATTGATAAGCTACTCTACGGCGGTTATTCAACGCTTTCTCTGGGATATGCAGGTCTTTGGGAATGTGTATACAGTCTCAACGGTAAGAAGCTTACCGAGCCGGAAGGAAAAGAACTTGGACTGAAGATCATGAAAAAGCTCAATGAATACTGCGCTAAGTGGAAGGCAGAGGAAAAGATCGACTATAGTCTGTACGGTACGCCGCTTGAAAGCACTACCTATAAATTTGCAAAATGTCTGCAAAAGCGTTTCGGAAAGATCGAGGGCGTTACAGATAAGAATTATATCACAAACAGCTATCATGTTCACGTTACAGAACCGATAAGCGCGTTTGATAAACTCAAGCTTGAATCCGAATTCCAGGCACTTTCACCCGGAGGAGCAATTTCCTATGTTGAGGTGCCGAATATGCAGCAGAACATTCCGGCTGTAATGCAGGTAATACGTTATATTTATGATAATATAATGTATGCGGAGCTTAATACAAAGAGCGATTACTGTCAGTGCTGCGGATACAGCGGTGAGATACAGATAGTAAAGGATGATAACGGAAAGCTTGTCTGGGAATGTCCGAACTGCAAAAACAGGGATCAGAATAAGATGAACGTTGCCCGCAGAACCTGCGGATATATCGGCACACAGTTCTGGAATCAGGGCAGAACGCAGGAGATAAAAGAAAGGGTGCTTCATCTCTGATATGAATTACGGTACAATTAAAAACTGTGATATTGCCAATGGTATCGGGGTAAGAGTATCCCTGTTTGTATCAGGCTGCCGCCATCACTGCAAGGGCTGTTTTCAGCCTGAAACATGGAGCTTTGATTACGGTCAGCCTTATACAAAGGAAACTGAGGATGAAATAATCGAAATGCTCAGACCTGAATATATCGACGGTTTATCCCTGCTTGGAGGAGAACCGTTTGAGCCTGAAAATCAGAGAGTTCTTGTCGAACTCCTGAGAAGGGTGAGGGCAGAGCTTCCGGGAAAAGATATCTGGAGCTACAGCGGTTATAGTTTTGATGTGGATATGAAGCCCGGAGGAAAGGCTTACTGCGAGGTAACAGATGAAATGCTGTCTATGCTTGACATACTTGTAGACGGGGAATTTGTTCTTGAGAAGAAGGATATCTCACTGCGTTTCAGAGGAAGCTCAAATCAGCGGATAATAGATGTTAAAACATCTCTTGCAAAAAACGACCTGATATTGTCGGGATACATGATAAATGAAAAATACAGCTGAAAAGCAAAAATTTAAGCGGCTGCGCACTGGATAAGTGCGGCAGCCGCTGCTGTATTTTGTGAATATCAGTATTCACTCATAGGATCGTATTTTACGCCGTCTTTGCGAAGCTCGAAATGAAGATGCGGACCGGTAGAATATCCTGTAGAACCGACATTTCCTATATATTGACCCTTTGTTACATATTGTCCGGGTTCAACAACTACCTTGCTTAAATGACCGTAGATAGAGATCTTGCCGTTCCCGTGGTCTATCATAACATAATTTCCATATCCGCCCCCGCAGCCGCAGCTTTCAAATTTGCCGTAATCATGGTAGCAGCTGTCGCAGGTCGAGAAAACGGTACCGGCTTCACAGGCAATTACAGTTGCGCCGTAAACATTGCCGTCGGCTATATCAAGTGCGCCGTGATTGTATGTGCCTCTCCATTCCTCAAATTCGGATGTAAGATATGTATGTCCAGGACACGGCCATACATATTTGCCGTCAGGTGCTGGAGGATCTATTGGTTCTTCAATGTAATAGTCTTCATTGTTGTCATAGTTGTTATTATTGTTATTGTTATTGTTGTTGTTATTATTGTTGTTATTATTATTGTTATTATTATTGTTATTACTTTGACTGTTTTCATTGCTGTTTTTGCTGTTCTGACTGTTGTTGCTGCTTGTTTGTGAGTTTTCCTTTTTCTGCTCTTTACTTGTTTCGGAAGTTTTTTTGTTTTCCGGCTTGCTTGTTTCCGAGGATTCTGCTTTTTTCTTTTTCTCCTCAGCTTTAGCCTTTTGTTCTTTGTATCTTTCGAGAGCTTTTTCAAGCTCCTTCTGACGGTTTTCATTGTCCTTTATCTCGGCTTCTTTATTGGATTGCTTTTCAAGAAGCTCATTTATTATCGTCTGATTTTCAGCAGATAGGGAATTCAGTTTTTTCTTGTCTTCTTCAAGCTGCTTTTTTTCGCTTTCAACCTTGTTTTTTGCATCCTGCAATTCTTTTTGTTCGTCTAAAATAACCGACATTTTATCCTGCAATTCCTTTATCAGCTTATTATCTGATGCTGTTATACAGGAAACAAGCTCCATTTTATCTATATAATCAGAAAAGGTTTTTGCCTGCAAAACGATTTCCAGCGATGAAATATCCCCCGCAGTATATATAGCTCTGAGTCTTTGTTTGAGAACATCTAATTTGCTGTCGATCTGTGCGGTTTTTTCTTCGACAAGCGCCTGATTTTCCTTGATTTTTTTGTTGAGTGATTTTATCTTATCATTGCTTTGATTAATTCTTGAGGAAAGATCGGAAATCCTTTGCTGAAGGTTTTCGCTGTATTTGATTTTTTCCTGAAGAGTTTGTTCGGTTTTTGCAAGCTCATTTTGTTTTTTCTCATTTTCCTTCTGGAGCTGAGACTGCTGCGACTTGGTATCTTTTTCATCAAAAGCAAGCGCATCCGGCATGGTTATCATGGCTGCCGTTAAAAGCGCAGTAAAAATGCATATGATTTTTTTTATAACAGTATGTTTACCAGCCAATGATATCTCCTCCTTCTTTGTGCAGATATTTGGTTATCGAAATATAGCCGCCTAAAGCGCCGATGAGTACTCCTGCGCCGCAGAAACCTGCAATAATATTTACCCAAATTGATGAAAGCGGGATAGCTGAGGTGCTTATAAGGGTTATCATCTGACCGGCGGTATTCTTGATGGGGTTGTATGCAAGTATAAGAACTGCTGATGCAATAGCGCCTGAAATAAGCCCTATTGTCATAGCTTCGATAATGAAAGGTATTCGGATAAAGTTGTTGGTTGCGCCTACGGATTTCATAATGCTTATCTCAAAACGTCTTGAATACATTGTCATTTTAATTGAATTTGAAATGATGAACAAGGTGATGACTCCGAGAATAAGTACGATCCAGAATCCGACAACCGAAACAAATGCATTAAGCTTTGTAAGAGTACGGGTGATATCTCCTCTGTCGCTGATAGAAGAAACACCTTTGATCTTATTGATCTGATCTATTGTATCTTTATAATCAGACAAGTCCTTCAGCTTAACAATATAAGCATTTCCGAGGGGATTTTTTTCTCCCTGAAGACTTTCATATAAATTCCCGAGACGGTCTTTGTATTCTTTTATGCCTTCTTCTTTCGGGTAATATCTGCACTCCTGAACATTTTCGACTTTTTTTATTTCAGCGCCAAGCTTGATCGAGTCTATATCGGATAATTCGTAATCAAGAAATACCTTTATCTGATTTCCCTCGCCGATGCTTGCGATAAGGCTGTTTACATTTACGGAAATAAGTATTGCAGCCCCAGTTATGATAAGGCATGAGACAAGTACAATAATAGATGCAAGCGACATCATTCGGTTGATCCAGATATTTTTCAGTCCCTCTTTTACAAGGTAGCCGCTGCTGTTGAATTTCATTTTCATTCTTTTGTCTCCTCCTTTTTGTTTTCATCATCATCGGGGGAGGGAAGCACAGTCGTGGGTTGTTCATCAGGAGAGAGAGATGGCTGAATGATCTTGTCTTCAACGATTTCGCCGCCGTCTATTCTGATAACTCTGCCTCCGAAGGAGCGTACAATATCAAGCTCATGAGTAACGATAATGACGGTCGTTCCATTTTTATTGATATCAACAAGACGCTGCATTATCTCAAATGACATTTTCGGGTCAATATTGCCCGTAGGTTCATCGGCGATTATCATTTCGGGATTATTGACAAGCGCTCTTGCAAGGCTGACTCTTTGCTGTTCACCGCCGGAAAGTTCGCTTGGACGGCGTTTTTCTTTGCCCTTTAGTCCTACAACAGCGATAACATATTTGACACGTCTTCTTACAAGCTTTTCGGGTGCGCCGATAGCCCTCATGGCAAAGGCGATATTATCATATACGTTCATTTTTTCGATAAGCCTGAAATCCTGGAATACAATGCCCATTGTTCGTCTGAGGTAGGGTACCTTATGTTTTTTTATTTTCATAAGGTCAAAACCGTTTACCTTTATTTTACCGAAGGTGGCAGTTTCCTCATGAATAAGCAGTTTCAGAAATGTACTTTTGCCTGCGCCGGATGAACCTACTATAAAGACAAATTCACCCCGTTCAATATTGAGTGTAACATTTTTAAGCGCTTCCGTACCGTTAGAATACACCTTTGAAACATTTTTCATATGTATCATCAATAACGCTTCCTTTTAAAATAATATTCCTTTATAATTATATAATAAAAAACCGTATTCGTCAAATGTATAATAAAAATTCGTCAAAATGACAGTTAAATTTTTAGACAAAAAACATAATTAATTGTTTTATGATGTAGATTATCACAAAAAGATAATACGGTATTTGTTGGTTATTACAATTTCAGTATGTAACACGGAGTATATATACAGAATATAATGTATTAACGGCAGATATAAAGGTCATGATAAGCATATAACATTTGTTTGCTAAAACTGTCAAGACAGGTTACAGATCATTATGAAATAAATTGACATTAGCAAAATTTAAAAAATTTTTGAAAAGGACTTGACAAGCATAGAAAATTATGGTATTATTATGAAGTCGCTGAGAGATAACTCAGTAAGACTTGATGGGAGCATAGCTCAGCTGGGA
>DEHG01000094.1:13809-25804 GCA_002351795.1 Ruminococcaceae bacterium UBA2806
GGTAGAGCAGGGGACTGAAAATCCCCGTGTCGGTGGTTCGATTCCGCCCGAAGGCATTAAGCATATGCGGATGTAGCTCATCTGGTAGAGCGCAACCTTGCCAAGGTTGAGGTAGCGAGTTCGAGCCTCGTCATCCGCTCCATTTTTGATAGACCTGTCGATTTAATCGGCAGGTTTTTTTATATCCAGCGGAAAAACAATAAGCACTTGTTTTTTCAGACATCAATAAACGGGGCTATCACACTTGTAGGTGCGACAGCCCCGATATTCTTATAAAAGAAGATATATTGAATATAGGATAACCAAAAATGCAATATTCACAGCAGTGAATATCAGTATGTATTTTTTTCTTTTCTCAGGATAAGCGGCGGCAACTGCCTTATATAAAATAAGACTTGCCATTGAAGCGATAAGAGTTCCGAGACCGCCGAGATCAACACCGACTATAAGATCACTGTAACGCTTTGTAAATCCCGAAAGCATAAGCGCAGCAGGTACATTGCTTATCAGCTGGCTTGCGGCAATGCTGATAAGAGTTTCACGTCCGTTTACAGTATCGGTCAGAAATTGTCGGACAGATGAAAGACTGCTTATATTTCCTATAAAGATAAAAAAACAGATAAAAGTCAGCAAAAGACTGTAATCCACTGTTTTAAAGCTGCTTTTGTTCATGATAAAAGCGGCGATAATGCTTACCGCTAAAAAAACAAACCATGGGATAAGCTTGCAAACCGTAAGTATTCCCGAAACGAAGATCAATGCATATATGACAGCATATATTTTGTATTTTTTTGAAAAGCGCTTTTCCTTTTCTTTAGTCGTTGTTACAGGGAGCCTTTTTCCGAGTATTATAAATAGTGAGATAAGAATAAGTGAAACTATTGTATACGGCAGCATGAGCAGAACAAAATCTCCGAGAGTCATTCCCGACAGGTCAAAAAGATACAGGTTCTGCGGGTTTCCCGAGGGCATAAGCATACTGCCGAGATTTGCGGCGACCGTTTGCAGTATCACAGTAATAACAGTTTTATCTTCATGCCCCGTTTGCCGCAGCGTCATAATGGCAAGGGGGACGAATGTTACAAGCGCAACATCGTTTGTTATGAACATTGACGAGAAAAAGCACAGCAGTACAAGTACAAAGGACAGCTGCATCGTGTTTTTAGTAAAACCTGTCAGCATACGGCATATTTCCTCAAACACGCCTATTGCTTTAAGCCCCTCCATAACGAGCATAAGCCCTAAAAGGATACCGAGTACATGGAAATCTATAAATCCTGCATATTCTGCATTTGGCGGATTCAGGAATGAGGATATCAGGGCTAACAGAAAGGCAATAAAAAGCACAGTTTCCTTTTTTATAAATAAAGTTATTTTATTAATTGCAGTTTTCAATTGACAAGACCCTTTCGGTTTATTATTATAGATATAGCAGAACTATTATAACAGATTTTTCGCTCAAGGGGAATACAAATATGCAAATGCCGACAGAATTAAAAAATCTTACCGAAAAAGCTGCCGAAAAATATCAGCTTAATGTACTGAGGGCTGTTTCAAGGTCTATAACAGAAAGCTATATGGCGAATAAAGGCACCGACACTCAGACTACAGAAACGGATGTTTTCGGGGCAGTCTATTCTGTTGTGCGTATGCCGGCGACATACGGCGCTGTTTACAGTGCGCTGCAACATACTGTGGAATGTTTTGAAATGGGAGACTCGTACAGCCTGCTTGATGTCGGAGCCGGAACGGGCGCTGGGTCTGCCGCAGCATCGACTTTGCTTGATATTTCATCGTTTACCTGTATTGAGCGTGAGCCGGAAATGAGAAGGTATGGAGAAAAATATCTTGAGGCTTGCCCCGCAGCGTCAGGAAAAACAGAATGGAAAAGCTATGATCTGCGTTCAGGTATCAAAGACAGGGCTGATATACTGCTTTCTTCATATGTTCTTAACGAAATGACAGAGCAGGACAGAATTAAAACGGTAAAGGATATGTGGGAGCATACAAATAAACTCTTGCTGATAGTTGAGCCGGGAACGCCGCAGGCTTTTTCTCAGCTCCGAAGAATAAGAGAGGAGCTGCTCAGGGAAGGCGCACATATCGCTGCACCATGTGTTCATGAAGGCGGCTGTCCGCTTTTCGGTGAGGATTGGTGTCATTTTACGGTAAGGGTGCAGAGAAGTAAGCTTCACAGACTGATAAAGGAAGCGGCTGTTCCTTATGAGGATGAAAAGTTCTCGTATATTGCATTTGCAAGAGAAAAGACAGGTCATATTGGCAGCAGGATACTGCGTCACCCTCAGATAGGAAAAGGCAATATCGGGCTTACCTTGTGCAGCCCGGACGGGTGTGAAAGCATAGTTGTGACTAAAAAAGATAAGATTGCTTTCAAAGAGGCAAGAAAATCGGAGTGCGGAGACCTTTTTATCTGCAATAAAGATCAAAAGCTAAGGAGGATCAATAATGGATAACGAAAAATTTATGGATTCAGCTGAAAAGATGGCAACGGAGCTTGCTAAATTCACAAAGGATATGAATATCAATGAAGAGATGTTCCTTGATCTTATCGAGGACAGTTTATATCCTGTCGAACAGTTTTTTGCAAATTATTCATGCGCTATAATGGAGATCGAAACCAAATTCAAGGTTCTTAACGAGCAGTTTTCTTTGAAATATGACGGAAATCCTATCGAGTCTATACATTCAAGAGTGAAGGATTATGACAGCATTATCCGCAAGGTTATCCGTAAAAAAATACCGAGAGATCTCGATTCAATAGAGGAGCAGATCAATGATATTGCGGGAGTCCGTGTCATATGCTCTTTTGTTGATGATATATACAGACTTGCAGACTGTCTTTTGCAGCAGGATGACATTACTCTGATACGCAGAAAGGACTATATAAAAAATCCGAAGCCAACGGGTTACAGAAGTCTGCACCTTATAGTCTCGGTTCCTATATTCCTTGAAAACGAAAAGAAGGATGTAAAGGTCGAGGTACAGCTCAGAACGATAGCTATGGATTTCTGGGCAAGTCTGGAGCATAAGCTCAGATATAAAAAGAATATATCACCTCAGATGCTTGAAAGGCTTTCTCATGAGCTTACGGATTGCGCTGAAATAAGCGCATCCCTTGACGGACGTATGCAGAATGTAAGAAACCTCATCCTTGCGGAAAACGGAAAGCAGTAGTTTTTCTGCTTGAAAGGTGTGTTTGTAATGGAATATCTTTTTACTGAAAGGGCTCATCTGATGTGTCCGGGTATGTGCTTTGGCATAGTTTTATGCATTAAAGCTCTGTTTGAAGAAAAACGCATCAGGGATTCTTTTTCAGTATTGGCTCAGGCTCATCCTTTCCTCAATGCGCTGATCGGATATGAAAGGGAAACAAATGCATACTATTATGATATTACAGATTCGTCCAAGGTCAGTATAGATATCAAAGATGAGGAATTATATGCACCCGACTCTCCTGTAATAATGAGTGAATATGAAAAAATTACCGGTCGTGATATTGATTTATTAAATGAAGGTATGCTTAAAGCCGCCGCCTGGAAAATGGGCGCAAATACCTGTTTTCTGCTGGTGTTTCATCATCTTTTAGCAGACGGCAGAGGCGCTCTCGGACTTGCTGTGGAGCTTGCCGAGCTTTATGCAAATGGCAAAAAGCCCGGATATGCACCGGAAAAACTGATATCATCAGCCGAGGATCTTCCGAAAAATTCAGCTATGCCGCTGATAAGCAGGATGCTTACAAATAAGGCTAACCATGACTGGGCAAAGGAAGGACATGATCCGCTGTCCTACAGGGAATATCATGAATATGCGGATAAGTTCCTGAAAACGGACAAGATCAGACATTCTCTTAGAAAAACGGAAAGTGCAGAGGTCAGGAAAATGCGGGGCGAATGCAGGGAACATTCAGTGACCGTAAATGATCTGCTTGTTGCCCGTATGCTTATCAGTGAGAGTACGGATAAGGTGATAATAGCCGCTGATCTTCGGGATAGACTGCCTTTTTATAATAAGGGGGCGCTGGGTAATTATTCTACTGCATTCAGTATTGCAATAAAAAAGAAAAGCAATGATGAATTTGCCCTTGCACAAGAGGTGCATAAAAGAGTAAAAAGTATCATATCTAAGCCGCAGCAGCTATATCTTATTCTGAGATGCTATGCAGCGCTTGATCCGGCATTGCTTGACGCTGCTTTCATGTCAGCGAAAAATGTATTTGAGAGCAAATCAGCGGGATTTATCGGAAATATGGTTTTTGGCTTTGCTTCACCTGAGGGCTGCAGCATTACGAATTTAGGCAGGATAGATAACAACATTATAGATTCGGGCTTTTTTATACCGCCTGCATCTCCTGCAATAAGGAAGACTCAGGGTGTACTTACAATAAATGGTGAAATGATGATATGCACAAGTGAGAGATAAGCTTTAAGCTTGGTCTTTCATTGATTTATGTATAAAAAATGCCTGTCAGAAATGTTTATTGTAGCAAACCGATAAAAACATTTATTTGGCTTGACAAAACGACAAAATAGTTTATAATAATATAGGTTGAACCTTGCAGGTATGACAACAGAATATTAACGGCTGTGATGAGAAGAAGATAGGTACTTCACTAAAGAGAGGGGAGCAATGGTGGGATATCCCTGTGAACAGACCTTTCGGGCTGACTCGGAGCTACTGTGAAAACGCAGCGTCAGACCTCGTTACGGTCATAAGAGCGGTATGCGGCATTGCCGTATGCAATATGGGTGGTAACACGGATCCTTTCGTCCCATGATGGAGGGAACCGTGTATTTTTTTAATATAAAATACTATAACAGTTAAGGAGCAATAAGAAAATGGAATGGACAGGACTTAATGAACTGAGGGAAAAATATCTTTCCTTCTTTGAATCAAAGGGACATCTCAGACTGCCGAGCTTCCCGCTTATACCGAGAGATGATAAAAGCCTTCTGCTTATCAATTCCGGTATGGCGCCGATGAAAAAGTATTTTACAGGTGAGGTCACTCCTCCGAGAAAAAGAGTTACTACATGTCAGAAATGTATCCGTACACCTGATATAGAAAGGGTAGGCATTACTGCAAGACACGGAACATTCTTTGAAATGCTGGGCAACTTCTCATTCGGTGATTATTTCAAGCATGAGGCTACATCATGGGCGTGGGAATTCTGCACAAAGGTGCTTGAACTGCCTGTGGATAAGATATGGGTTTCGATCTATGAAAATGACGACGAAGCTTTCGATATCTGGACTAAGGAAGTCGGCGTTTCTCCTGACCGTATAGTAAGACTTGGCAAGGAGGATAATTTCTGGGAGCATGGTGAAGGTCCCTGCGGTCCATGCTCGGAGCTGTATTTCGACAGAGGAGAAAAATACGGCTGCGGCAAGCCTGACTGTAAGGTTGGCTGTGACTGCGACAGATATGTTGAATTCTGGAATAATGTATTCACCCAGTTTGACAATGACGGAAAGAATAATTATACTCCCCTTGACCATCCCAATATTGATACAGGTATGGGTCTTGAGCGTCTTGCCTGCATAATGCAGGGCGTTGACAATCTCTTCCTTGTTGATACCGTTCAGAATATCATGAAAAAGATCAGCAGCCTTGTAAACGTTAATTACGGCGACAGCGAAAAGACGGATATTTCCCTGCGTGTCATTACCGACCATATAAGAAGCGTTTCCTTTATGATAGGCGATGGAGTTATGCCTTCAAATGAGGGCAGGGGTTATGTCCTGCGCAGACTGCTCAGAAGAGCCGCACGTCACGGCAGACTTTTAGGCGTAAAGGAACCCTTCCTCTATAAGGTCGTTGATACCGTTATTGCGGAAAATCCCGCATATCCCGAGCTTTCTGAAAAGCGTGAGATCATTACCAAGGTCATTAAGACTGAGGAGGAATCCTTCGGCAGGACTCTCGATCAGGGCTTTGCTATGCTTAATGAAATAATAGAAAAATCAGAGATCAACCGTATTTCGGGTGAGGATGCTTTCCGTCTTAATGACACATTTGGTTTCCCTGTTGACCTTATTAAAGAGATAGCAGAGGAAAAGGGAATGTCTGTTGATATTGCGGGTTATGACAAGCTTTTGGCGGAGCAGAAGAAAAGAGCCAAAGAAGCAAGAAAGAAATCCGATACAGAGGCATGGCTCAGTGATGCCGTTGATTTCAGCGGTATTGAAAAGACAGAATTTGTCGGCTATACAGATATGACAAGTGATTCAAAGATACTTGCTATTGTCAAGGACGGCGAAAAGGTTCAGTTCGGCGGAACAGGCGAGGAGGTTGTTATTGTTCTGGACAAGACCCCGTTCTATGCTGAAAGCGGCGGACAGATAGGGGATACAGGTACAATAAAGACGAAGGACGCTGTTATTTTTGTTGTTGATACCGTAAAGGATAACAACGGAATATTCATGCACCGCTGCCGTATTGACTCGGGCACAGTTGAAACAGGTGATGAAGTGCAGGCAGTTGTGAACAGAGTATCAAGACTTGCAATTATGCGTAACCATACTGCCGCTCACCTTTTACAGGCAGCATTGCGTGAAGTTCTCGGCAATCATGTCGAACAGGCAGGTCAGCTTGTTACAGATGAAAAGCTGCGTTTTGACTTTACACATTTCTCTGCACTTACTGCTGAGGAGATCAAAAAGGTAGAGTATATTGTAAATAAAGAAATAGCAAAGGCATATCCTGTTGAAACAAAGGAGATGCCGATAGAGGAAGCTAAAAAGCTCGGAGCAATGGCGCTGTTCGGAGAAAAATACGGAGATGTTGTCCGTGTTGTTATGGCGGGAGATTTCTCAAGGGAATTCTGCGGCGGAACACATATGGATAATACTGCCAAGCTTGGACTTTTCCGCATTGTCAGCGAAAATTCTGTTGCGGCAGGCGTAAGAAGAATTGAAGCTGTTACAGGCTGGGGAATTATCGAGCTGCTTGATTCATATGATAAGACCATTGGCGATACTATGAAGGCACTCAAGACAAACAGTATGACAAAGCTCACATCATCGGCTGAAAAGCTTATGGAGGAGCTGAAGGCTAAGGAAAAGGAAATAGAAGCGCTTACAGCAAAGCTTTCATCACAGGGCGTAGATACGATGCTTTCATCGGCGGAAGCAGTTGGAAATGTAAGAGTAGCCTGCGGTCGCTTTAACGGCATGAATGCAGGTACGCTTAAAACAATGGCTGATACCGTAATGGATAAAGCACCTGACTGTGTTGCAGTAATGTTTGCAGTAGACGGAGAAAAGGCAAATCTTTGTGTTGCCTGCGGTAAAGAGGCTGTCAGAAACGGCGCTCATGCAGGTAAGATCATCAAGGATATTGCGGCGCTTGTCGGCGGAAAGGGCGGCGGAAAGCCTGAACGTGCTATGGCAGGTGTCGGAGATATTTCGCTTATCGGAGAGGCGCTTTCAAAGGCAAAGGATATTATTGCGTCAAAGCTCTGATGCAGATATCTGTAAATATAAAACAAAGAGAGATAATTCAGAAAAATAATAAGCTGTGAAGAGTCTGACAAAGCTTTACAGATCCTTTACGGCTGAATAACGGCAGATATAATTACAGACTGATTTTCGAGAGGGAGGGGATTATCATGGCTAAAAAATTTTTCTTTACAGTGAATCTTGTTATCAGAAGTGATGCCAATATAAGAAAAGCAATTGATTCAATTATAAGTGATGAAAAGTTTTTCAGACAGAATGTACAGCTCATCCTGATAGATACGATAGGTACGCCTATTTCAAATGACGTCTGCGCCCAGTACAGCGCTCTTCATCCGGATAATGTATTTTTTATTGACGCAGTGGGGGAGTCCATTGCAGACGGGTACAATCATGCAGGCGCTCTTTCTGTCGGTAAATATATATCCTTCATTGACAATTACGGTACATATTCTCCTAAAACATTCAGTACGCTTTATAACCTACTGAAAAGCGGCAAGGTGCCTGTATTCTGTATACGCCCCATGGTATACGATGCCGACGGTACTGCAAAACCGTATCTTGACGGAATGGTAAGCGGTACGATACACATGAAGGATACGCCTGATAAATTCATACTGTTCCTTGGCGCATATTTTTTCCACAGAAGGATCGCTTCAAAATTAGAATTCGATCAGACTCTGCGTTTCCATTATGATGTAAAATATATTATTGATGCGCTTAAAAAAACATATAACTATGTCTTTTCGGAAAAATGCAGCTATTATTCATCAAGCGCCTGTGAATACGATATCAAGCGCTATGAGCCGCAGTATTCAAATGCCTTCTATACAAAATCTGTAGAGGATTTCATTATTCCGACGCTTAAAAAGAGTAATCAGGCGGATTTTGCCATGTACATAATGATGTATCTGCTGGAGGTCAAATTTGCTCTTAATGCTGATGACGATTATAAAAAGGTGCTTATAGGGACTCATGTTGAAAGGTTCTTTGAAAGCTGCTCCGAGGCTTTGGGGTATATTGACGATACGGTTATTCTTAACAAGAAGATCAGCGCTCTGAGCAGGATAGATGAGGAGATGCTTTTCCGTTTTATCCGCATGAAAAGAAAGAACGATAAACTGCGTCCGCAGATAGATATTGTATCCCCTAAGGAAACTATTGTCAAAAAATACAGAGTATCCGAAAATACGATAGCAGCACTGCCGCTTACGGGAGAATTTGTCTGTCATATTGACGGTGTGCTTGTATCACGTTCAAAAAATATTACTGCTGATATCGAAATACTGAATTATGATAAGGAAGCAATGTATTTTGACGCAATTTTAAGCGGATGCTCCTTTCTTGATGAAAATGAATTCCAGATATTCCTGTCCAATAACGGTGAAAAAATCCCTGTTATAAAAAGCAATGTATATACTTTAAAGAAATATTTCGGAAAGTCATTCCTGAAGCGCTATGCATTCAGATTTTATATTCCGTTCAATTACAGATCCAGGATAGATACAGCTTGTCTGAATTTCAAATATAAGATGCTTACATTCAGGATGAACCTTTCATTCAATTCTCTTCATTCAAAGCTGAATGAGGAGCTTAAAGGCTCATATGCGCTTATGAATGATAAGGTAGTAACATATGATGCAAAGAATAAAAGCATTGTAATAAAGACCGCTACAGACAGTCTGCTTACCGTTTCCGAGACAAGACTTCTAAATCAGATAACGAGGGCGGGAGGACTCAGAGAACGTTTTTATTACAGCCGTATCCGCAAACGTGCAAAGGCTATGATGAAAAACGAGCCAAATAAAAAAATTATCCTCTTTTATGAGGATCAGGGGATCAATTATAACGGCAGTCTGCTTTTCAGGTATTTTTACAGACATCCGCACGAAAGCTTCATACCATATATTTGCGTAAAGCGTGATACTCCCGAATATAATTTTCTTATTGACAACGGTTATGAAAATATTGTTGAAAAGGGTTCTCAGAAGGCAAAGATACTGGCATTGGCTGCCGATATCTTATTTGCCGAGGACTGCGATCCGTATGATTCGATAGGCTTTAACAGCAAGGATAAGCTATATCTTAAAGATATGATAAATGCGGAGACTTTTTCTGTAAAAAATTATTTTATGACCTACGAAACAGCCCAGTATAATAACCGTTTGCGTGACAATACTCAGATAGTGTTCTGCGCTTCGCCTAAGGAAAAGGATAATCTTCTGATGCCCGTATATGATTATAATGACGATCTGATAAAGATAACGGGAAATGCTCTCCTTGACGCCGCAAGTGATAATCATGAAAAGATAATCCTTATTTCCCCGGGCAAAAGAAAGCTTTTCCGTATCTATGAACATTCAAACTATTATCGTTTTACGGAAAGTTCATTCTTCAAGGCATATAACGGTGTCCTTTCAAATAAGGATTTTATGCGTATATGCAGGGATAACGGATATAAGATAGCAGTTCTTATGCCCAGCTCTATAGAAAAATATGCTGCACTGTTTCCGGATAATCCTGAATTGAAGGTCTATCCGTACAATGAACAGACAGAAACGGCACTTTTGTCAAGGGCAAGCGTTCTGGTGACGGATTATTCTGATCTTCAATATCGTTTTGCCTATCTTGGAAAGAGTGTACTGTACTTTTTTCCACAGGGATTGCCTATAAACTCCGAGCATAAGGGAGAGGGCATTACAAGAAACGGGTTTGGTGAAGTCCTGTTTGAAAAGGATGAGCTTATAATGAGGCTTATCGAAGGAATAGAAAACGGTTTTGAAAACACTGCAAAATATGAAAAGCGCAGAGATGATTTCTTCGGAGAGATCGACAAAGGCAACTGCCGGAGAATATATGAACAGACTTTGCGAATAATAAAAAGAATGTAAAAAATCGGGGCTGTCACAGATGCTTGTGACAGCCCGATTTGTTATTATGATATTTTATCGGTTAAACATTAGTCCGAGCAGAATACCTGTCAGCAATATCATTACCACGCCTGTTATTATAAGAAATGCCCTGCAAAATGAACGCAGGTTTTTGTTTGCTCCCGGATCCATTATTACAAAAACAGCTGCTGCAATATTGATAAAAGGAACAAGCATAAGCAGCTCTGTCAGCAATGCCTGCTTTGTTTCCATGGGCTTTGAGGTTTCCTCAAAGGAGGTATCGGGCAGAAATGCTGGTCGGTATGCGCTATCTCTTGCGCTTGATAATACACGCACTGTTCGTCTTGAGGCATTTTTGTCGAGCCTTTCCTTTGTGATCTCGTCAAAATTTTTATGAAAGGGCGGACCTGCAAGCGCTTCGATTTCAGCTGCCGTTTTTTCCTTGATATACAATTCCTCTGCAACCTCATAGATAAGACCAAGGTTTTTAACCGTTTCTTTATCTGCGGGGCTGATATCCGTAGAAAAGCCTTCTGAAAGAATAACAGGCTTATCTGCGGATTTTGCTGTTAACATTTTTTCAATAGGCTTTTCATTTGGTTCTTCTTCTTTAATGATTCCGATATATTCGATCGGCGCTGCGCCCGGCTTTATACGCTCTCTTTTATTAACGCTGTTCAAGATCTCACCCTCCGTTTATATAAAGCGCATGACGGGGATGAAAAACAAACTGTGTTAATCAAATTTATTCATTACAAGACCGGTGATAAGCTTGGGATAGAAATATGTGGATTTCTGAGGCATTTTTTCTCCGGCAGCTGCAACATCCCTGATCTCCTCAACACGGGTGGGATTCAGGATAAACGCACATTGCGCCTTGCCTTCATCAACACATTCAAGAGCCTCATCTGTTTTTTTGACATATGTAAGATTTATCTGCTTAGCCATATTTTCAGCATCAATACCGAAGATCCTTTCAAGCACAAGCGTATGCAGAACAGATACATCAAGACCGCAGTAGCTTTCGCTTTTTTCGGGAAGGAATTCCTTTACCGCAGATCTGTCCCTCAGAACAAGAAGCTCGAAGCTGTCGCCGCCGC
Organism: Ruminococcaceae bacterium UBA2806; assembly: GCA_002351795.1. Classification (GTDB taxonomy): domain Bacteria; phylum Bacillota; class Clostridia; order Oscillospirales; family Acutalibacteraceae; genus UBA1213. The sequence goes on from DEHG01000094.1 coordinate 25,276, forward strand.
AGAAAAATGCAAAAGCTTTATTGCCCTTGCCGTACTCATCGCTGAGCTTTTTCTCTATGTTTTCTCTGCCTGTACATTCGGTGATATCGAAGTATTCCTTGCATTTTTCAAGTATCTTATCCTTGTCAAAGCTTTCAAGATCCCTTACTATGCGATGAGTGGGGAGTACTAAAAGTCCCGGATGCTCCATATCTACAAGCATCATCATTACATAATCCTTGCTCTCGCTTGCAGTACCGTTTTCACGGCAGTAATTCCTGTAATTGAGAGCTGTTTCATAGCGGTGGTGTCCGTCAGCAATATACAGCTTTTTATCGGCAAATTCACTGCAAAGCTTGTCTATGCCGTCCTTATCGGTAAGACGCCACATACGGTGTGTTACGCCTTCATTATCCGTAAGCTCGCTTATTGGAGCAGATTTGCTGTGATCATCAAGCAGCTTTGTAATGCTGTGCTGAGGGTCATTGAACAGTGAATAGATCTGGCTGAAATTGCAGTCAGTAGCCTTCATAAGATTAAATCTGTCCTC
>DEHG01000095.1 GCA_002351795.1 Ruminococcaceae bacterium UBA2806
CACTTGTCAGGCTGCTGCAATCGGAAAAAGCATAATCTCCTATACTCGTCACGGTGTATCCGTCTATTTTTGAGGGTATGGTCACTTTTCCACCGCTGCCCTTATATTTGGTTATAGTGGCGTTATTGTTTTCAATCTCGTACTCATAATCTACCGATGTATATGCCGCTTACCACGCAAGGACCTCGTGTCCGTCCTCTGTGACAAGCACCATTATCTCCCACTGTGCCGAGGGCTTTTTGTCTGCCGTGTAAATCGTCCAGCCGTCATCCTTGTCACAGTAGATCTTATCCGTACCCATATTTACCATTGGTTCAATAGTGAATATCATTCCCGGCACAAGAAGCATCTCCTCCCCCGCTTTCGATACATAGCTCACCCACGGGTCTTCGTGAAATTCAAGCCCCACACCATGACCGCCTATCTCACGCACAATGGTATAGCCGTTTTTCATCGCATGCTCATGTACTGCCTGACCCATATCGCCTAAAAATGTCCAGGGCTTTACCTTTTCAAGACCGATCTCAACACATTCCTTTGTCACCTCGACAAGCCTGCGCTTCTCCTCGCTGACCTCGCCTATGCAGAACATCCTCGACGAATCCGAAAAATATCCGTTGTATATCGTGCTGACGTCAACATTTATGATATCTCCATCCTTTAATACAACATTATCTGAGGGTATGCCGTGGCATACAATCTCATTTATTGATGTGCAAACGCTTTTCGGATAGCCCTCATAATTCAGCGGCGCAGGAATACCTCCCAGCTCCGCTGTCTTTTCGGCAACAAGATCATCTATCTGCTGAGTTGTCATGCCTGCCCTGATATTCTCTGCAACATAGTCAAGCACCGCAACATTGATCTTACAGCTTTCCTTTATCTTTTCTATCTGCTCAGGCGTTTTGATAATGCTGTGATCGGGAACTTCATGACCCTTGCTTTTTATATATGCTATCTTATCATCAAATTCCTCATGGCACTTTTTGTACTTCTTCCCGCTTCCGCACCAGCACGGATCATTTCTTCCTATCTTATTACTCATTCCAGATCTTTCCTTCCTTAATAAAGCAGTTTTATGCTTCTAATTATACACTATTACTTTTTAATTGTAAATACTATCGGGTTGACGTGAGGAAAGAAATGTGTTAATATAAAAAAAACCATAATCCGGGAGATATTCATATGAAAAAAAATATTTTCAAAACCTTGGTAATTATGCTTGCGGCTGTATATGTATCAGGCAGCATGACAGCTTGTTCACTTCTCAATAGCGATAAAGGCAAAACAACTCAGAACTCAGGCAGCAATATCACTGTTGAGGATATCGAAAATGATAATAAATGCGGCGATGACGCTACATTTACCCTTGACAGCAGCGGTCTGCTTACAATAAGCGGTACTGGAAGTATTTACGGTGCTGATGAAAAGCTTGTCGGCTGGGCATTCAATAAAGCCGATATAAAGAAAATCGTTATCGAAAGCGGTATTACTAAAATAGGCGACGGCGCTTTCAATGACTGTAGTGTTGAAAAGGTCACCATTCCCGAGGGCGTAACTTCAATATCAGACTATGCCTTTGCGGACTGCACTTCTCTTAAAGAAATAAGTCTGCCGTCAACGCTTAAAAATATCGGCGTACAGTGCTTCGACAACTGCACAAGCCTTGAAAGCATTACTATCCCCGATGAGATAGAACGTATAGCAAAGGGCTGCTTCAAATGCTGCGAAAGCCTTAAAAGCATACACCTTGGCAAAAGTGTTAAAAGCATAGGCCCGTCCGCTTTTGAATCCTGCTCCTCGCTTTCAGAGATCAATGTTCCCGAAAAGCTTGAAAAGGTCGAGGAAAGCGCCTTCTATTACTGCACGGGAATAAAAGAATTCAAGCTGCCCGAAACAATGTTTGAACTCGGTGAAATGGCATTCAACAGCTGCAAGGGTCTTGAAAAGATCAATATACCGCCTCATGTAACAAATATCGGCATATCAACATTTATCGGCTGCACAAGTCTCAAAGAAATAAAGATCGAGGGCAATCTTTCTTCTATCGCAACGGACGCATTCAGCAGCTGTACAAGCGTCAGGGAAATAGTTATCCCCGACACCGTAAGAAATATCGGAAGCGGCGCCTTCGGAAAATGGACCAAGGATCAGACTATAAAGATAATAGCGCTCAAATCAGCTCCCGATACCTGGGATAAGGAATGGAACAGCCACTGCGACGCTAAAATCGTCTGGAACGCATGATTTATTTTGTAAAAAAGTTGACAACAAGAGCGGATAATGGTATAGTATATAGTAAGGTCATAAGACCTTGATGATCGTAACTGATAGAGGTGCGGTATTGCGTGTAACAGAGAGGAAGCTGCCAAAGTTTATGATACTCTGTGAATAGCCTTGCCGCCGAAAAGCAGACAGCGGCAAGGTCTGCTTTGGTTGCCGGCCGGAGCGGTCTGTGACTGTCATCATATTCTGTGATGGAGAGCTATCCGGTTATTCCGCAGCAATGCGGATATTGCCCGCTTTTTGTTTTTCAGAATATGGTGGATCGGTTTTTGCCGGTCCGCTTTTTTACGATTTATTGCAGTATAAAAAGGAGAGAATAAAATGGAAAAAAAGTATAATGTAGGTATCATCGGCGCAACGGGTATGGTAGGTCAGCGTTTTGCTACGCTGCTTGAAAATCACCCCTGGTTCAATGTAACTGTTTTAGCTGCAAGCGCAAGAAGCGCAGGCAAGACCTATAAAGAGGCTGCCGGAAACCGCTGGGCTATGACTGTCCCGATGCCAAAGGCTATGGAGGATATGGTCATCGTTGACGCTGCCGATATCGAAGCTGTCGCTTCAAAGGTAGATTTCGTTTTCTGTGCAGTTGATATGAAAAAAGAGGATATCCGTGCCCTTGAAGAAGCCTATGCAAAGGCTGAATGTCCCGTTGTTTCAAACAACAGCGCACACCGCTTCACACCTGATGTACCTATGGTAATCCCTGAGATCAACGACGATCATCTTGCAATTATCGAAGCTCAGAGAAAAAGACTCGGCACAAAGAAGGGCTTCGTTGCCGTTAAATCCAACTGCTCTCTCCAGAGCTATGTACCCGCAGTTCATCCCCTGATGAAATACGGAGTCAAGAAGGTTCTCGCCTGCACATATCAGGCAATTTCCGGCGCAGGAAAGACCTTTGAAAGATGGCCTGAAATGATAGATAACGTTATCCCCTATATCGGCGGAGAAGAGGAAAAGAGTGAACAGGAGCCGCTCAAGATCTGGGGTAAGATCGAAAACGGCGAGATCGTAAAGGCATCTGAGCCTTCCATTACTGCACAGTGCATCCGTGTTCCCGTATCTGACGGTCATACGGCAGCTGTTTTCGTAGAGCTTGAAAACAACCCCGGCATCGAGCAGATAATCAGCGATTGGGAAAGCTACAGCGGCAAGCCCCAGGAGCTTGATCTCCCGAGCGCACCGAAGCAGTTCCTCCACTATTTCAGAGAAGCTGACAGACCGCAGATCAAGTCCGAGAGAAATCTTGAGGGCGGCATGGCTGTTTCTGTAGGCAGACTCAGAGAGGATACACAGTATACAATTAAGTTCGTTTGTATGTCACATAATACCCTCAGGGGCGCAGCAGGCGGCGCAGTTCTTCTTGCAGAGCTTCTTTGCGCTGAAGGATATATGGACTGATGATTCACAAGGAGGATATTTATGGCTGACCATATTTTTACAGGTTCAGGCGTTGCTATCGTCACACCTATGAACAGTGACGGCAGCGTTAATTATGATGAATACGGAAAGATCATTGACTTCCAGATCGAAAACGGCACAGACGCTATTATTGCCTGCGGCACTACCGGCGAATCCGCTGTAATGGACGCAAAGGAGCACTGCGAAGTCATTGAATATACTGTCAAAAGAGTAAATAAAAGAATTCCTGTAATTGCAGGAACCGGCAGCAATGATACAGCCTTTGCAGCAACTCTTTCAAAGGAAGCTCAGGAGCTGGGCGCTGACGCTCTGCTTTCCGTTACTCCTTATTATAATAAGACTTCACAAAGCGGTCTTATCAGACATTACAATTATATAGCAGACAGGGTAGATATTCCGATAATCCTTTACAATGTACCCTCAAGAACAGGCTGCAATATAAAGCCCGAAACCTATGCCGAGCTTTGCAAGCACCCGAATATAAAGGCAACAAAAGAAGCCAACGGTGATACCTCCGCACTTGTACGCACAATGGCGCTCTGCGGCGATAACCTTGATGTTTACAGCGGTGAGGACAGTCAGGCATTTACGATCGCAGCAATGGGCGGTCTCGGAGTTATTTCCGTATTTGCAAATATCTGTCCGAGAGAATGTCATGACATGATGCAGAAGGCTCTTGACGGAGATTTCAAGGGAAGCTTTGAGATGCAGAAAAAGTATATTGCGCTTATGGACGCTCTTTTCTCTGACGTAAACCCCATCCCCGTAAAGGCTGCCATGAACCTTCTGGGCTGGAACTGCGGAGAATGCAGACTTCCGCTTGCGCCGATGAGTGACGCAGGTCTTGAAGCTCTTAAAAAGTGTATGCAGTCCTACGGACTTATCTGACAACAATAAAACGGTGCAGTCTGCATTTTTGCAAGCTGCACCATATTAATACATTCTGAAAAATGGAGACGTTGAAAATGACAAATATAATTTTATCAGGCTGTTCGGGAAAAATGGGCGCAAGCATAATCGCCTGTGCGTCCTCAAGAACAGACTGCAAGATAAGCGCAGGAATTGATATCGTTGCGCCGCAGAATACAGATTTTGAATATGCTAAAAGCTTTGGCGAGCTTAAAAACGGCGGTGACGTAATCATAGACTTTTCCAATCCTGCTGTTTTGGATGATATGCTTGCCTATGCCTGTGAAAAGAAGATCCCCTGCGTTATCTGCACAACGGGATATAACGAGGAGCAAAAGGCAAAAATAAAAGAGGCTTCAAAAACTATCCCTGTATTCTATTCGGGAAATATGTCTCTCGGAATAAACCTTATCATAAATCTTGCAAAGAAGGCTGCTTCAGTATTCGGTGAGGATTTTGATATTGAAATAGTCGAGCAGCACCATAATCAGAAGCTTGATGCTCCGAGCGGAACAGCTCTTATGATCGCAGACGCAATTTCCGAGGTTCGTCCCGACAGCGAATATGTATATGACCGCCATGCTTACCGCAAAAAGCGTGAAAAAAAGGAGATCGGCATACATTCCATCCGTGGAGGAAACATTGTTGGAGAGCATGAGATAATCTTTGCCGGCACAGACGAGGTTCTCACAATAAGCCACAGCGCACGTTCAAAGGCTGTTTTTGCCGCAGGCGCACTCAATGCAGCGGTTTTCATCAGCGGAAAAGAACCCGGAATGTACGATATGTCAGATCTTATCAGTGATTAATTTATTCTGAACAGTAATAAGGCAGTTTTTTCAATAATCTTACTGCCGATGAACACTAAAAAAGGAGATGTATTTATGAATTCAACAGTTACGACCTATGAAAACATTACTCTTATAACGCTGCACAATGTACCTGCCGATATCGGATATATCGCAGATGTTTTCACAAAGATCGCAGCAATGGATATTGATGTTGACATGATCTCCATTGCACCGTCACAAAGCACAACAACAAGCGTTTCATTTACAATTAATGACGATGATCTTATAAAGACAATAAGCTTTACCTCAGGACTTGAGGACGGCAGCGTTAAATCTGTCGTAAGCTCCGCAAACTGCAAGATAAGCGTTGACGATGACGGAATGGTGGGCTGTCCCGGAGTTGCCGCAAAGGTATTCTCCGCTGTCGCAGGCTCCCAGACAGAGATAAGACTTGTTACAACAAGCGAGACTCAGATATCAATTCTCGTTACAAGAGAAGATTTTGATGCAGCCTATGCCGCAGTAAAGGAAGCCTGCAAATAAAAAAATTTCTCTTGACAAATGCTTGAATACATGGTATAGTAGTAAGGTAAAAACAAAGTAAAGCTTTACGGCTTTCACCTGTAGGGTAACGTCTGCTGCGGGTCAATATCTTTTATGTACCTTCGGGTGATAACTGGATCTTGATGCACGGGCGTTTTTATGTCCGTGCTTTATTTTGTTATTGATGAAATGCTGTCAGGATACAGCTTTCAATAGAATTGTTTTGGAGGTGCTTAACATTAGCAAGCAGGTAATTCAGATAAACGAGGAAATTCGTGATAAGGAAGTACGAGTAATCGGCTCGGACGGAGCCCAGCTCGGAATTATGTCTTCTTCCAAAGCTCTCAGTCTGGCTGAACAGGCAGGCGTTGATCTCGTCAAGATCGCTCCCCAGGCTCAGCCGCCCGTATGTAAGATAATGGACTACGGAAAATATCGCTTTGAGCAGTCAAAAAGAGAAAAGGAAGCAAGAAAGAATCAGAAAGTCGTGGACATAAAGGAAGTCCGTCTTTCACTTAATATTGATACGCATGATTTCAATACAAAGCTTAACCAATCACAGAAATTTATCAAAAGCGGTGACAAGGTAAAGGTATCCATCCGTTTCAGAGGAAGAGAAATGGGTCATCCGGAGCTTGGTATAGAAGTGATGAAAAGATTCGCAGATGCTTGTCAGGAGTTTGCAGTGGTCGAGAAGCCTGCTAAACTGGAAGGACGCAATATGCTGATGTTCCTGGCGCCAAGACCGAACAGTCCCAAGGGAAACAAATAAAAACATCAAGGAGGTTCTTAATATGCCTAAGATTAAGACACACAGCGGAGCTAAAAAGCGTTTTAAGCTCTCAAAAAATGGAAAGGTTATCCGTGCACACGCTAATAAGTCTCATATCCTCAATAAAAAGACAAGAAAGCGTAAGAGAGGTCTCAGACAGACAGTTGCTGCTGATAAGACAAATGTAGCAGCTATCAAGCAGCTTATTCCCTATAAATAAGAATTAAGCACAGGTCTTGAAGTACAGTATTGAAAGTTAATTACGGAGGTATAGAATATGGCACGTGTAAAGGGTGCGTTAGCAACACGCAAAAGAAGAAAAAAGATCTTAAAGCTCGCTAAGGGCTATTGGGGCGCAAAGAGCAAGCATTTCAAAATGGCTAAGGAAGCTGTTATGAAAAGCGGCAACTACGCTTATATCGGCAGAAAGCAGAGAAAGCGTGATTTCAGAAGACTCTGGATCACTCGTATTTCCGCAGGCTGCAAGGCTAACGGCATTAACTATTCTACATTCATGAATGGTCTTAAAAAGGCAGGTATCGCTCTTAACAGAAAGATGCTTTCCGAGATCGCTATTGCCGATGCAGAGGCTTTCACAGCACTTGTTGAAAAGGCAAAGGCTGCTCTTTAATATTTGAAAAACGGCGCTCGGGTTTACCTCCCGGGCGCTTTGTGTCATCTGAATCCGTGAAAATCCAAAGGAAAAAAGCTTCGCCAGCCTTTGGAGAATCTGCGGGATTCAGAAGTCAGGTAACAAAATAAAAGTGGAGGTCGTGGAGGCCTGTATATAAACTCTTCTATAGGTAACTTATATATGAAACCTCCACGACCTCCACTAACAGACAGAAGGAGATATATAAATGCTTTGTGAAGAATTGCCGAAAATCATGTGGTTTGAAAACAATAACGACTATACGGAATGTAACTATTTGTTTCATTATATTATCATACCCTCACCAAAAGAGGAAACTATGACGGTAAAGATCTGGCACGGCGAATACTGCTACGATAAAAGCAAGGATGATATCGTTTCCGAACGGACATTCCCGCTTACTTCCGAGGGCAGAGAAGAAATGATAAAATATATCCGTGACGAGGATTATAATTTCATGCAGTAATAAATTGTACTCAAAAATAATAATATACAAATATTCAATCATAAATTTGTTTAATATATCTATTGTAAAGAATTTTTTATTTAGATGACAATTTTGTTAAAAATATATGGAAAAAATAAGCTATCTGTGTTATAATCAAGGCAGTAAGACTTTCACACTTTCTGCATTTGATCAGGCTGTCTGTTAAAAACAGATGATCTGAAATAATGATCTCAGTATGAACAGGAGTTAATATGGATAACGAATTAAAAAGCAGATTGCTCAGATTTATGTCTCTTTGTGATGATATGAATGACAGACTGTTCGCAGATGAACAGGGCAGACTCCGGAAAGAAGTAAATAACGATCTGATATCGTATCTTTCTTATCTGATATTTTCTGACAGGGTCGTATCCGGCAGAGAAGTCGATTGTATCGATTACTACTTTGACAAGCAGTTCAGTGAAGAGGATATAAGAGCATTTTATGTAAGCGACGGAGAAGAAATATCCGTCCCGATGTCGCTTGTCTATTTTGTGAGGATAGATAATGATATCTTTACAGAAAATGAAACTGTCTCAACTCTGTCCGAAGAACTTGTAAATCTGTATAAAGGTCTCGGTATGGAAATGATATGCAGCGACAAAACGCTTGCTATAACCGAATTCAAGGATTATGAGGAATATATTTCCATGATGGAAACATATAAATCCGCTTATCTTAAATGTATGGCTGAATAAAAACTGCAATGAACAGAAAGAAGGTTACCTATGATCAAAAAATTTGTTTACGGAAATCCTATCGAAACGGGTGCTGTTGTAAAGCCTGTTGAAGCTTCAGCAGATCCGATACAGTATCTTACGGAACTGGAAATGAACGGAAAACTCATTTTCAATTATGAAATGGAAAATGATGATGTCGTATATGGTCTGGGAGAGGCAAACGGCGGTTTGAATAAACGAGGCGCTGTTTACCGCAGCTTTTGTTCAGACGAGCCTAATCAGACAGAGGATAAGCAGTCGCTTTACGGCGCACATAATTTTATTGTGATATCAGGCATGATAAATGTCGGATTTTTTATTGACTGTGCAAGCGAGGTCAGATTTGATATCGGCTTTACCTCACAGAATATGCTTAATATCCACCTTGGCTGTCCTGATTTCACCGTATATATTATCGAAGGCAGAAATGCCTATGATATTGTAAAGCAGTTCAGGGAGCTTATCGGCCGCAGCTACATTGCGCCGATGTGGGCTTTCGGTTTCCAGCAGAGCCGCTGGAGCTATATGAATGAGGACGAAGTCCGCACAGTTGTGAAAAAACACAGGGATGCAGGGATCCCGCTTGACGCTGTTTATCTTGATATCGACTATATGGACGGATATAAGGACTTTACGATAAGCGAAGAGCGTTTCCCGAACTTCAGCGAATTTGTAAGTGAAATGAAGCAAGAGGGCGTCCGTCTTGTTCCTATCATTGATGCTGGCGTCAAGATAGAGGACGGCTATGAGCTTTTTGAGGAAGGCAGACAGTATCAGCTTTTCTGCAAAAAAGGTGACGGCACGGATTTTGTTGCAGGCGTATGGCCGGGTAAAACCCATTTTCCTGATTTTATGAACTCAGGCGCAAGAATGTGGTTTGGTTCAAAATATAAATCCCTTATCGACAGCGGTATCGAAGGCTTCTGGAATGATATGAATGAGCCGGCAATGTTCTATACCGAGGACGGCGTAAACGAGGCTAAGGAATATTTACAGAATTTTGACTTCAATACAAACGATCCCGGAAAGTTCTTTGAGCTTAAAGATAAGCTTACATCACTTTCCAACAGAATGAAGGATTATGAAAGCTTCTTCCATAATATGGACGGCAGGATTGTCCGTCACGATCAGGTACATAATCTTTACGGTGCATATATGACAAGGGCTGCATCTGAAGCTTTTGACAATATAGTTCCCGATAAGAGAATGCTTCTGTTCTCCCGTGCATCATATATAGGCAGTCACCGCTGGGGCGGAATATGGACAGGCGATAATCAGTCATGGTGGTCACACCTCAAGCTGAATATAAAGATGATGCCCTCACTCAATATGTGCGGATATCTGTATTCAGGCGCAGATCTTGGCGGCTTCGGCTGCAACTGCACAAGAGAGCTTATGCTCAGATGGCTTGCTTTCGGAATATTCACTCCGCTTATGCGTGATCATTCGGCTGTCGGCACCCGCAGACAGGAATTATATGAATTCGGAGATACCGAGGACTTCAAAAACATTATTTCTGTCCGTTACAGTCTCATTCCCTATCTTTACAGTGAATATATGAAGGCTTGTCTGAGCAACGATATGTTATTCAAGCCGCTTGCTTTTGAGTATCCCAATGACAACTTTGCCTGCACTATCGAGGATCAGCTTGTTCTGGGCGAAAGCGTCATGTTAGCTCCTGTATATGAGCCTAATGCGGTAGGACGTTATGTATATCTCCCCGAGGATATGCTTTTAGTCATATTCAAATCATCGTCTGTAAGAAAATATCAGATAATGAAAAAGGGTATGCATTATATCCCTGTTGCCGCAAATGAAGTTCCTCTCTTTATAAGAAGGAATAAGCTCCTTCCGCTGTGCAGAACCTCTCAGTGTACTGATGAGATGGATACATCAATGTTTGAGATCATTGCATTTACGGATGATAATATCGAGTATAACCTTTATGAGGATGACGGCATTTCAAAGGATTATGATAATCCCGATAATATGGTACAGTTTGCGATAACAGATGTAGACGGCGTTATGGGCGCTGTTTCCAACAAGACTATCGTTAAGCTTTCACTGTTCTGATAAAAACGCAGGTGGCACTCCATTTACGGGCGTCACCTTTTTCAGAAAGCAATACATTAAGACAGTTCCCCCCGCATATTATAAAAGGGTGATACTGTGAAAAAGCTTTTTCCTCTGATAGGTGCGGTACTGATGATCGGGTGTGGGAGCCTGCTGTATTATTCGGCGGATTACAGCGGCGGCGCTGTCTGGAGCTTATTGTTCGGAAGTCACGGGGCAAGCTGCTGGGAGATGTATAAGCCGCTCGGACTTCTGTATCTGTTCTGGATACTGATAGAGCTGTCATATCTCAGACCGTCATTGAAGCGTTTTGTATGTGCTAAGGCAGTTGGTATGTATGTATTATGCATGGCTGCGCTTGCTGCGGGCGCTGCGCTGAAATTATACGGCTTCATTGATACGGAGCAGATTTACTGGGCAGCTGCTGCAATAAGCGTTCCGGCAGCTCAATGGACGGGCTACAAGCTGTATTACAGCAGCAAAAAAATTGAATGGCTGTGGATACCAATGCTTATTTCAATAGTATGTATGTTCTTTATGCTGCTGTTCCTGTCATTCTTCCCGCCGGATAATTTCTTTTTCCGGGAGCTGTAACTATTTGTATTTTTTGTCTGATCTCAGCACTGTTTTTCTAAAAAAATACTATAATTCAGCATTATACAAAGTGTAAATGTTGAAAACTTGGTTGAAAGCGGGGAAAAGTCAGTGTAAAACTGTTGAAAACTCGGTTGAAAAGTTGATAAACAGCGGGTTTTACAGTAGTTGATAAGGTTGAAATGTTTTCAACCATAAAAAATTTGTAATATTTATTACTAATGAATTACAATTTGTACAATTATGAAGGCTGATAAAATTGCAGCAGAGGAAGGTCAAATGGAAAAAGACAATAAAAAAGTAATTGTTCTTATAATAAGAATAGCGGTAATAATAATATCCTGCGGTATGATATACTGGTATATGATATCATTGTTCTATGGAATAGGCATGGTTCTGGGCGTCGGAATTTTTTCTGTTCTGATGCTGTGCGCCATATTTTTCGATCCGCTGAGCCGTTTTATAAAGCACATAAGAAGGAAAAAGCCTATGAAGATCATTACAGACATTTTGCTGATACTAATTATATTGTTTTTTGTATATGCAGCCGCAGCCGTAGGGCTTATGATATACGGTTTAAAAAAGGCGCCTGCCGATGGTTCAACAGTTGTTGTACTCGGATGTCAGGTCAGAGGAGATGTTCCGAGCCTTGCGCTTAAAATGAGGATGGATGCAGCTTACGATTATCTTAAAGATCATCCCGACAGCAAGGCGGTTTTATCGGGCGGTCAGGGCGAAGGCGAGAACATGAGCGAAGCAAAATGTATGTATGATTATCTTACATCAAAAGGAATAGACCAAAAGCGCTTGTTTATGGAGGACAGGTCAACAACGACTCAGGAGAATATCCGTTATTCAAAAGAGATAATTGAAAAAGAGGGGCTTGATCCTCGTTTTGCGGTCGTAACGGACTGGTATCATGAATTCCGTGCGGGGATAATATGTGACCGCCAGGGCATAGAGCATGGAGCTGTAAGTGCAGATACAGCGCCTCACCTTACAGCACATCTTGTCACAAGAGAGATACTTGCCATACCGAATGAGATACTTTTCAAAAGATAATATATCAGCTGCAAAGAAACAGATACCTGACTGTATGTTTGCAGCTTTTTTATTGTTATATAAATACTTACTATATAAGCATTACAAGGGCGCTTGCACTTTATGATGTTATGTGCTATAATGTGTTATATCTTGTAACCGAATAAAAAAAGAAAGGATGTCCCTTATGAAAAATAATTTCAAAGCTGCGGCTGTGCTTTCCGCTGTATTGATCTCAGCAGTAATGCTCACCGCCTGCGGCAATAATAATTCTGATGATAAGGAAAGCAAAATCCCTGCAAATGCGTCTGTTGCAGCTTCAAGTGAAACCAATGAAGAAAACAGCACAGAAAGCGAGGAAGAAACCTCTGATGAAAAATCATATACTATGGTGACAACAGACAGTTCCACGGAAGAAAGCGGCACAGCTGAAAACTCCGCAGAGGATAGCAGCAGCGAGAGCAGCGCTGAAATGTCATTTGTCAGCATGACTGAATCCGAAGCTATGGAAGCAAGCAATATCGGATATGAATTTGACGATGAACAGATAGTAACAGACTATCATACCGCAGAAACATTTACAGACAATGATTACTTCAATGAGCTTTTTAAAAGCAATGCTCTCGATCAGGCTTTTATCGAGGAAACAAAACGTGCCTCCTCAACCTCTGATATGATGAACCTTACATCTGAATATGCTATCAAATGGAAGGAAATGGCTGATACGGCCTGTCAGGCTCTCGGCTGTGATCTTGACGAGGAAAACCAGCAAAAGCTTAATGAATCACAAAAGCAGTGGACAAAGGGACTTGCTGCCCAGGAAGAAATGTTCCGCAGCGAAGGCGCCGGCGGAAGTGAAGCTGCACTTTCTGCTCAGACAGCTATCATGAATTATTACAAAGGCAGAGCCGCAAAGCTTTTTGAACAGATCTACACCATAAACGGAAGCATAGATCTCAGCGAATACGGTTTATAATTGAAAGGTGAAACGAATGAAAAAATCTTTCATTTTTAAAGCTGCCGCATTGTTTTCTGTTATCCTTATGGTTATCAGTTTCAGCGGATGCCATATCAATTCTCCCGGAACCAAGGATTATGTTGATTCTGTCAGAAATTATATGCTCCAGGCAGTCAACAATACAAGAAAGCTTAAAGAACAGCAGAAAAAGCTTGATACAAGAAGTCCGGATGATGCAGATGAGTATATGAAGACGCTTACAATTCTTGATGATGTATACACTGAGCTTATCCGTCTTGAACCGCCTTCTGCCTACAGTGAAACGGACGATGAGATAAAGAAAAACGCTACCGAAGCTCTGTCATATATCAAGGAACTGGAAAGTCTTGTTACAACCTCTCTTAATACTGCAAATGATTTCCTGTACAAACAGGACTGCCCCCACATTATGGAGCAGTATGAGGAATGTTACATAAATCTTGTTGATCTCAACGCACAGGTAACAACTAAATACAGAAACGATTGACCGTAATAAAGGACTCCCGCATATCAATAAGTGCGGAAGTCCTCTTTTTTATATCATATGTCCCATTTTATCTCTTTTTGTTTTCAGATAGAAAAGATCATATTCGGTCGGTTCAATTTTTATCGGTATCCTCTCTGCTATTTCCATACCGTATCCGGAAAGCTGGTATACCTTATCGGGATTGTTTGTAAGAAGTCTGAGAGTCTTTACTCCAAGGTCGGACAAGATCTGCGCTCCCGTATAATAATCCCGTTCATCAGCCTTGAATCCGAGCGCAATATTTGCTTCAAGGGTATCCATCCCCTTTTCCTGAAGCTCATAGGCTTTCAGCTTATTGATAAGACCTATGCCTCTTCCCTCCTGGCGCATATAAAGGAGTATTCCTCTGCCTTCCTTATCTATCTCCCTCATTGCTGCTGCAAACTGTTCGCCGCAGTCACAGCGCAGAGAACCAAAGGTATCGCCTGTCAGACATTCGGAATGAACACGGCACAATACATTTTCACCGTCTCCTATATCGCCCTTTACAAGAGCTATATGATGCTCGCCCGTTACCTTGCTGACATATCCGTATGCACGGAAATTACCGTACTTGGTGGGCATTTCGGCAGCAGCAACACATTCAACTAATTTTTCATGCTTTTTGCGGTATTCGATAAGATCCTTTATCGTGATAAATGTGATATCATATTTTTCCGCAAGCATAGCAAGCTCGGGTGTACGCATCATTGTTCCGTCTTCCCTCATTATCTCACAGCACAGACCACATTCCTTTAATCCTGCAAGGCGCATAAGGTCAACGGTCGCTTCAGTATGACCTGTTCTTTCAAGTACTCCGTTATGCTTTGCAAGCAGCGGGAACATATGTCCCGGACGGCGGAAATCCTCGGGGCGGCTGCCCTCTTCAACGCATTTTATTGCCGTTACAGAACGTTCCGCTGCGGAAATTCCCGTTGTTGTAGATACATGATCTATTGATACCGTAAAGGCTGTTTCATGATTGTCTGTATTTGTCGTTACCATCTGCGGAAGGGAAAGCTTTTTTACATATTCCTCAGACATGGGCATACATATAAGACCTTTGCCATGTGTTGCCATGAAGTTGATATTTGCAGTAGTGGCAAATTCTGCGGCACATATGAAATCGCCCTCGTTTTCCCTCTCCGGATCATCCGTCACAAGAATGATCTTCCCGTTTTTCAGTTCCTCCAAAGCTTTTTCTATTTCTGCGTATTGCATTAATATCTTCCTTCTTTCCGTATTCTCAGCAATAACCGTGTTCCGCAAGGAATGAAAGCGATATATTGCTTTTTCCTTCATTGTCAGCGGGGGTTATCAGCTTTTCAACATATTTGCCTATAATATCGTTTTCGAGATTGACGATGCTTCCGATAGTTTTTTCGCCAAGGATTGTCACGCTCAGTGTATGAGGTATGACCGAAACGGAAAAGCTGTCCGCCGTCAGTCCCGCAACCGTCAGGCTTATACCATCTATAGTTACTGATCCTTTTTCAACGATATATCTCAATATTTTTTTATCAGCCGCAATATCAAACCATACTGCATTGTCATCACGTCTGATACCTATGATCTTTCCCGTACCGTCGATATGTCCCGAAACGATATGTCCCCCGAATCTTCCGTTTGCCGCCATTGCTCGTTCAAGATTGACACGGCTCCCCGTTTTAAGCTCCGCCAAAGATGAACGGCTGAGAGTTTCGGGCATTACATCAGCGCAGAAGCTGTTTTTTTCCGCCTTTGTTACAGTCAGGCATACTCCGTTCACAGCGATACTGTCTCCCGTATGGATATCCTCAAGTATCAGCTCTGCACTTATCTCAATAACGGCTGACCGGTTTCCGTGACGAATGGCTTTTACACTGCCTGTTTCTTCAACTATTCCCGTGAACACTGTTTTTCACCCTGCTTTCGATCATTATATCATCACCAAGTCTTATTATTTTACTGTCATACAGTTCAAAAGCGTCCGAGGGCATCTCTACTCCCTCGCCCCCGACAGGTGATCCCGCAATTCCTCCGAAAATTTTCGGGGCAATATAAGTCTGCACCTTTGATACGCAGCCCGAACTTAATACTGACCAGTTCAGAGTTCCGCCGCCCTCAAGCAATATACTGTCTATTTCCATTTTACCGAGAAACGACATCATTTTTTCAATATCAATATGCCCGTCCTTTTCAGGAACTGAAAGCATCTCGCAGCCCGCTTCAATATAGGGACTCAGCTTTTCATTATCGCTGACGCCGGTACAGATTATTGTACGGATATCCTTTGACGTTTTA
Organism: Ruminococcaceae bacterium UBA2806; assembly: GCA_002351795.1. Classification (GTDB taxonomy): domain Bacteria; phylum Bacillota; class Clostridia; order Oscillospirales; family Acutalibacteraceae; genus UBA1213. The sequence goes on from DEHG01000095.1 coordinate 16,075, forward strand.
ACTATCCTGCTTTCCAGCGGTGTTCTGAGACGTGTATCACAGATTATCCTCACAGGATCACGCCCGCCCTCAATGCGGCAGGTCAGCTCGGGATCGTCTGCAATCACCGTACCCGTTCCGACCATTATCGCAGTATAACGGTTTCTGTCTTTATGTACGTTTTCCCTTGCAATATCCCCCGTTATCCATTTTGAAAGACCGCTTTTTGTTGCTATTTTTCCGTCAGCCGTCATGGCATATTTCATGGTAACAAACGGTCTGCCTGTTGTGATATAATAGAAAAATATTTCATTGACTTCCCTGCATTCTTTTTCAAGAACATACTCTTTTACTTCAATGCCGTGATCCCTGAGTATCTCGGCGCCCTTTCCGGAAACAAGGGGATTGGGATCTCCGGATCCTATTACGACACGCTTTATCCCCGAATCAATTATCGCCTGAGTACACGGCGGCTGGCGTCCGGTATGACAGCAGGGTTCAAGGGTAACATACATTGTTGAACCCGCCGCATCCTCCGTACAGTTTTTCAGCGCATCACGTTCCGCATGAAGACCTCCGCAGAAATGATGATATCCTTTAGCGATTATCCTGCCATCCCTGACTATCACTGCGCCGACAAGCGGATTCGGAGAAACTCTGCCTGTACCCTTTACAGCCTCGTCAAGCGCCATTTTCATATATTCCTCGTCTGTCATATCTGATCGACCTCCGATAAAAACACAACAGGCTCTGACACATTCACTTCAGAGCCTGTTACTTCTTCTTTCATCCGGACTATACCGTCGGCTCCGGAATCTCACCGGATCAGCATTACGCTTGCGGGCTTTACCGCCGGTGGGGAATCACACCCCGCCCTGAAGAATATTATTCACCGTTTTCAAATCTTTTCAGTTCTTCTTCTCTTGCTTCCATCTTTTTGATGCGCTTCTCGCCCTCATCCGAAAGCTCTCTGAACTGCTGTATAGTAAGCTGCATCTGCGGCAGCGCCTTATGTTTATACTCTGTTACCGCATCAAGTGCGTCAAATGTATCTGCAAATGCACTTTTAAGCGTATCAACGGAAATATTTGTTTCCATTGCCTGCTTCTGTATCTCTGCGCCCTGTTCCTTGAGCATTTTTGCAGTTGCACCGATAAGTCTGTTTGTTGCTTCGTTTACAGCCTTGACCTTATCAAGAACTATCTTCTGGTTATAGAGTGCGCTCGCAACAGTAACCGCTATTCTCAGAGCTGATACTGTAACGCTTTCTGCTCTCTCGACAGCACGGATAAGCTCCTTGTTATTACGTCTGACGATCTCCATAGCGATAATGCCCTGCATATTAACTGCCTGCATCTGCTGCAGATCCATTACCTTTTGTCTTAGCGGGAAAAGAACCTCTTCTTCAATGAATTTAATTCTTTCCTCATCAACATTTTCCGTCTTTGCCTTTTCAATAGCTGCGCTGATGGATTCATCCATCTGCATACCAAGCTCTATCTGAGTGCTTATCTTTTTTGTAAGATCACGCAGTGCAAGCTGCTCTATTTCAAGGGTCGTATTGTCATTTTTAAGAACTGCCTTTCCCTTGCCCAAAGATTCAATGGTATCTGCGATTATATCATCAGCTTTTTCATATTTCGCAAAATAGGTCTTTACAGGATTGAAAAGCTTTGAAAAACCGCCTCTTTTTGTAAAGTCGATACCTGACGGGTCAAGATCCTTCATCTGCACCTGAAGCTTTGAAAGACCCGATACAACTTCTCCGTTTTCGGCACCCATTTTGCTAAGGTCAACAAGTCTTACATTCAGCAGCTCATTTTTCTTTGTTGACTTCTCAACAAGGTCGCTGCCGAAGGAATCTATAGAACCGACGATCTGTCTTCTCTGCTGAAGAGAACCAAGATCAAAGTCAAACAATTCCTGCGTATTGCTGTCAGCAGCCTTTTCCACCTTTACCTGAACCTCCGGCGCCGGCTTAACTTCTTCTTTGATTTCTTCCTTGACTTCTTCCATATCCGGAAGATCCATTGAAAATGCCATAATTTTACCTCCTGAATTTGACCAGATTATTTCTTACTGTTCCTGAACCACAGCGCAAATAAAAATACTTTCTGCGCTGCAAAGACTGATTTTTACATTTCCGAATTAAAGAGATTTTTAAGCTGATAAACTATATCGTCTGTATCGGCATTGATCGTTGCAGCTTCATTTATCTCAGAAATACTCTTTAATGCCTCGATATTTGCATTGTAGCCGATAGAATATATCGGTATCTCATAGGTACTTACAAGACCGGATATTTCATTCAGACTGCATCCTGTATTCTGTTCACCGTCGCTGAGCAGGAAAATCATCGGCTTTGCATTGGGATGATCCTTCAAAGCCTCGTTTACCATATTCATTGCAACAACGATAGCGTCATTTGTAGCAGTCTGACCTGTTGCGGCAAGATCCTGAACTGCTCCCTTGAAAAGCGCCTGCTGATTGAGGTCAAACTGAGCTACAGGAAGATTGCGGTATACCTTATTATTATATGATATCATACCGATATAATTATTCTTATTTATATACTGCATGGAGTTTACAAGGGAAGTCTTGAGAGCATTCATAGGCTCGCCGCTCATACTGCCTGACGTATCTGCAATAAATACTGCAATGATCTCCTTACCGCTGTCCTTATTTTCCTTATAAAGCTTCTGTGCAGAAATAAGCTTATCGCCGCTGATATCTTCCGGAATCTCGGATTTATACTTTTCATTCTGATTAAAGCCGTATTCTGCTGCAAGCTTCTGATTGTCCTCATTAAGGCAATACTGGCAGAAAGCTGTAAGAAGCTGATCCTGTTCGCTGCTAAGATCGCCTACTGCATACATAGGGTTATCATGTCTTGCGCCGAATGGAGTAAAGACATAATCGTTTTTCAGAGTCGGGTCGTTATAATAGGACTGATATTCCATAACGAATGCATCAAGCGAGCCTGATTCAGCCGACTTTCTCATCTGCATGGTATTGTATGATACAAGCGGTACATTTTCCTGGAACTGTTTGAAGCCATCAATAGCCTTTGAGCTGAGCAGATCCTCCGTATCATATGAATACAGTGTCGTAACAAGGAAATTCAGACCTGTAGAGCTGATAAACGGATTTGTATAACCCATCTGTATCTCATTATTTGAGGTACATTCGGATATTACCTTCATATTGACAGAGCCGTATTTTTCAAGTATGCTGTTATATTTTTCCTTTGAAAGAAGAACGCCTGCAACATTGCCTACAAGGCGCTTTTCCTTTAAAGTGACCTTTTTTCCGCTTGCTTCTATCATACTGCCCCAGAATTCATTTGAAGGCGTGATAGCATGAGGGGTATACTTGCCTGTTCTGATATAATCCACTGCAAGACCCGATGAAACGGAGCGGATAGATACTGTTGCATCCTTGCCGTTTATTTTCTGACCGCTCTGATTAAAGTTTTCAGCAACCTCATTCAGCCAGCCGTCAGTACCTGCGCCGGCTTTTTCGGGGGATGAATATATCTCTATATTGATCTCACCTGTACCTGTTACCGAAAGCGGATAAGCGTCAATAGACGGAAGCTCATCTTCTTCATTAAGCATATCCTCATCTGTAATAGATGCCTTTCTCGGGGTCACATCAGTAACGGATATTTTTGAAAGGAGCTGATCCATCTTTTTTGCTGCATCCTCTTCGGATATTTCCTCATCGGTCATTCCCACATTTCTTGTCAGTGTAATGCCGAGAAAAACTCCTCCGAACACCAGTGCTGCAATAGCTGCGAATATTGCTATTTTTACGCCTGTTGACATTTGTTTCATTTTTACTTTCCTCCTTTATTGAGCGGATGTTTTCATGAGTATATTTTTCTTGTTTTAGTATGGCAGATACATAAAGCGACTGAGACTCATTTGTCTTAACTCTGTTTATAGAATTTTGTCTGTTCGATAAGAGAATTGATCTCCCTCATCACATCGGTATTTTCAAGCTCCTGACCGCTCATATCGTCAAGCTTGATTATTTCATTAAGAAGAGTATCCATTTTAACTAGGATCAATTCATTATCGTCAACAATACCTTTTATATTGTCTATCTGTTCTTCATAAATCTGCATTTGTCTGCCTGCCTGAGATGAAGGCGAATGCGGGTCATATCTGAGTTTATTTATTTTTTCTATCGTTCTCTGATAGTCTTTATCGTCAAAAATAATGACACGGTTGATCATTTTCTTAATATTATTATAAAACAGCTGCTGAACCGAGTCAATAACTCCCTGGAATTTGATATAAGTCATTTCCGTAGGCTGAAAATACTGCAAAAGAATAGTATCGAGAGCCTTATCCTTTTCCTGAAGGCGGCTCAACTGATCCATAGCCTCATCAAGATATTTATCAAGCACTTTTTTACCGTGACAATCAATAAGGGCTTCGAGGTAATTCTTTGTCTCATTAAGCTCCCCGCCTTTAAGCAGCTTTATCTCCTCCTGCGGTTCACTGAAAAGTATCTTATAATTACCGTATCCGAAAGCGATCACACTCATAACTATCTCTGTTACTGCAAAAGCAACGAGCAGGGCATTGCCTTCAAGTGTCAGCCCGATAAATCCTCTCGAAAACAGTATGACATTTACAAATGCAATTATCAAATTCAGTAATATCAGTTTTATTATTTGTTTTTTTGACATTTCCAATGCCTCCAAAAGTCACAGCTTTCAGCATTTGATCCGAAAGAAATGACAACAGACCGTACTAATATTTATATCCACGGTCAGCTATGCAATTACTACAACTATATTCTACTATTATTCCACCCTTTTGTCAATATAATTCCACCGGCGAGCCGCTGGACCCATAACGCNNTTTCGCTCTGTTTGATTTAGTGCCGCTTTCTTGCCTGCGTGGGTTACTTTTATTCAATGTACAATGTGTTACTATTTTTCGTCTATTGCTGCTTTAATGACCTACCGCCGGAGCCATACATTAGTAAAAAAACACAAGAGAAGGCATAACCTCCCCTTGTGATCATCCGCTTTTACCGATCATTGCAGTAAAATTATTAAGCCATTTATGCCAAAGATTTTATCCTGATACTCCCATCACATCAGCCGAAAAGATCTCCCAGAACACCGCCTATCTTGTCTTTTATCTTATTCTTAGCATTGTCAACAAGACCGGCTATTGCCTCTCTTCCCTCTTTCGATGTTACATATTCAATTCCTGCCTTCAATGTTTCACCTGCAAGACTGTTGGTTCTGCACATTAATGCTCCGTCTTTTGCATAGGCTTCCTTGACTCCGATATTTATTCCGCTTGTATTCGGAATTTCAATATTGTATTCCGCCTTGAATTCAACATTAGCGTCCCCGCCCCCTATGTAATTGACCCTTGTACTGTCGGAAAGAATCCTGTCAAGGACATCATTAAGGACACTATCCGACAGATGAAGCTCGCCTACATATGCGTCATAGACATTTATCCTGACACTGCTTGTATTCTCATCAACGCTGAATTTTGCCTTGCAGTTCATAGCAAAGGAAAAGCCCTTATGAAATGCATGACCATACATTTCGCAAGTTCCGTCATCATTGAAATAGACCATTATATGATCTACACCTGAATTTTTGCCGTCTGAAACAGTGCAGAATTTTTTATTAATATAGGTATTGAACTGCTTCTCGCTTATTTCGAATTCGTTTCCGAACAGACTGCCCTTTACAATTGTCAATGTAATACCGTCATCAGGGTCAGTAAGCGTATATTTATCCTTTATATTATCCTGTGTAACTTTATGATAGATCACACCAAAAACTATTCCGGTTATTATCAGCAGCAGTATTATAACGATGCCTGCAATTACTCCGACCTTCTTCATTTTATTACCCCTTTCCTGATATGCACAACATTATACAGCCTTTGAAAATGATCTCTCACTTCAATTCTGCCACCGTTACACCCGAATCACCTTCACCGAATGTACCCAGACGGAAGGTTCTTATGCTTTTATGAGTTTTAAGATGCTTTTGTATCTCTGTACGCAGAACGCCGGTGCCTTTTCCGTGAATAATAGTCAGCTGATGAAGTCCCTGCAGTACGGCGCTGTCAATTGCCCTGTCAACTTCAATTATTGCGTCAAGTACAGTCTGTCCCCTGACATCGACCTCAGTAACTGCGCTTTGTCTTGTATCACGTCTTATAGTCCTTGTTGCGCTGCGTTTCGGCACCTTTACCTTTTCCTGTTTAAGAAGACGTATATTATCAAGCTTTACCCTCGTTTTGATAATACCTGCCTGAACAAGTACGCTGTCCTTTCCTGTCTCTAAAACAGTACCCTCCTTATCTATATCAAAGATAAGCACTCTGTCCCCTTTGACAAGCGGTCTTGGCAGAACATAATTTTCATTTTCTCTTTTTTCAACAGGGTCGGCTGTATTCTCAAGAGCTATTATATCCGCTTTAAGCTTGCTTCTTTCCTCTGCGGAAATTTCCTGTTTTTTGCGAATCTGTTCTATCTCATCAAGAACGCTGTAGACCTGTGTTCTCGCCTTTGAAACAATATTTTCCGCCTGTGCCTTTGCAAGATCAAGTTCGTTTTTCTTATCCTTTTCAGCTCTTTCAGCTATCGCCTTTGCCCTGTCAAGCTCCATCTGAGCCTGCTGTTTAAGCTCATCAGCCTCTTTCAGTTTTTCTTCAAGCTCGCTGCGGTTTTCCTCAAGACGCTGAACAACTCTTTCAAATTTGGTATTTTCTGCGGAAACAAGCTCCTGCGCCCTTTGGACAGTATACTTATCCATACCGAGTCTTTCGGAAATTGCAAATGCATTTGACCGTCCGGGCATACCAATAAGAAGCCTGTAGGTAGGTCTGAGCGTAGACACATCAAATTCGCAGCAGGCGTTTTCCACGCCTTTTGTATCAAGCGCAAAGCTTTTCAGCTCCGCATAATGAGTGGTAGACGCTATCCTTGAACCCATTGAACGAAGCTGTTCCAAAATTGCCGTAGCAAGCGCTGCGCCCTCAACGGGGTCTGTTCCTGCGCCAAGCTCGTCAATAAGGATAAGGCTTTTATCATCCGCCTGTGACATTATGCGTATAATATTTGTCATATGGGCAGAAAATGTTGAAAGAGACTGCTCTATGCTTTGCTCGTCACCGATATCAACGAGAATACGGTCAAACACTGAAAGCTCGCTGTTATCAGACGCAGGTATCATCATTCCACTCATTGCCATTGCAGACAAAAGCCCTATGGTCTTTAACGTGACTGTCTTTCCTCCTGTATTTGGACCTGTTATTACAAGCGTATCGAAATCCGTTCCCAGCTCCACATCTGTCGGCACGACCTTATCAGGATGTATAAGCGGATGTCTTGCCTTTTTTAGTCTTATCCGTCCCTCATTATTCATTACAGGCATACTTGCCTTCATCTGATATGCAAGGTGAGCCTTTGCAAAAATAACATTAAGTTCTGTCAGTATCCTGTAGCTGTCCTTGATATTCTCCCCGTATGCTCCCGCTTCCGCAGACAGCTCCGCAAGCAGCCTTTCTATTTCCGCCTGCTCCTTTGAGCGCAGAACACGGATATCGTTATTTGCTTCAACGACTCCCATCGGCTCAATAAACACAGTCGAACCGCTTGAAGATGTATCATGCACAAGACCCGGAACATTGGAACGGAACTCAGCCTTTACAGGAATAACAAAGCGCCCGCCCCTCATGGTTATTATACTGTCCTGAAGATACTTCTGCATCGTGGACGAATGTATTATTTTATCAAGTCTTTCCCTTATCTTTGCCGCAGACGCCGCTATTTTTTTTCTTATGGAAAGCAAGGCAGGAGTTGCATTATCCGCTATCTCCTCTTCCGATAATATGCAGCTTGTTATCTTGTTTTCAAGATATTTATTCGGCACCAGCGCATTGAAGCGCATATCCAGCACTGTCTGGACATTACCGCTGCGGCTTCTCCATTCGGTAACAGTCCTTATTGTATGAAGCAGAGACGCTATTCTGAGAAGCTCCAGCGTTGTCAATACTGCGCCTGCCGCCGCCCTGCTCAGCGATCCGTTCATATTATGGATATTGCCGAAGGCAGGCGCTCCGAAACGTCCCATAAGGCTATGGGCGTCATTTGTTTCCTGTAAAAGTGTATTCACCTCAAACAGACCCTGTGACGGCTCCATTGACAGGGCAAGCTCCTTTGCATCAACAAAAGATGTCTGCTCCGCAAGCCTTTCCAGGATCTTATCATACTCTATTGCTTTTAAATTCTTATCCATATGTATATTCCTTTTTTCACAAAATTATATTGACTGTAGTTTATCCGAGTCCTGACATGGTTTTATAGTATTTAAGGGAATCAGGTATTTCGTCTATCATTATAAGAGTATATTTTTCCGCAAGATCAGCAAGCTCCATAATATCATTTTCGGAAACGGTAAACGAAAATATTTTTTTTGGATCGGAAAGCATAGCTGTTCTTATGCCGTTAAGCACAGACCGGCTTATTCTTGCAATATCTCCTCCGCTGCAGCAATCCGGACACCAAAGGCACGATCTTCCGAAGTCAAAAAAGAATTCATCGCCTTCATAAACTCCGCACCCCCGGCATCCCAAAACATCCGGCATATATCCCGAAATTGCCATCATTCTCAGTTCAAAAACAGCCTTTACCAAAAGTGCAGGCTTTTTCCCCTCGTTAAGCAGATAAAGCGAATTAAGCATCAGTCTGAGGAATTCTGGATCGCCGTTTTCATCACACTCAGGTACAAGCCTTCTTAACAGCGCATCAAAGTATCCCACAAGCGCAAGATTTCCCAGATCCTCAGACAATCTGAAAAACATCTTTTTTGAAAAAGCGTCATTCAGATTGTATCCCGAACGTCCCTTATGGATAGTAAATTCCGAATAGGAAATATTACTGACAGCGGCGCCGAATTTAATGATCTCCGATCTGCCTGTTCTCATAAAACAAGGGATAAGGCCCTTATCCCTTGTCAGTATGGTAAGAAGACATCTGTCGTTTGCCGTCTTCATTTCCGACAGTACAATACCCTCCGTTTCCAGTTTCATTCAACATCACACCGTTTCTTTTATCATCCCTGCCGCAGCTTGCCTCACGATAGATAAGGTAATCCTTTATTTTCCCGGTTTCATAAAATCTGTTCCATGCAGACCTTTCATCCATACAGTTCATTCCCTTCCCGAATATATCTGCGCCAATCATGCAGCTATCATTTATAAATAGTATATGTTGATACCGGCGCAATATTCAGGAATTGATCATTTTATTACTGCAGTCAGGAAATGCACACTACTGAAAATCATTGCTGTCATATCCGAGACTTCGCAGAATACCTTCCCTGTTTCTCCAGTCCTCCTTCACCTTGACCCATATTTTCAGATTTACCCTGCATCCGAAAAACTTTTCCATATCCTGCCTTGCATAGCTGCCTATCTTTTTAAGCATAGCTCCGCCCTTGCCGATGATAATTCCCTTATGGGAATCCCTTTCGCAGAATATGACCGCATCCATGTCTATTATATCAGAATTTTCCCTTTCCTTCATTCTTTCGATATATACTGCTGCTCCATGCGGTATTTCTTTATCAAGCAGACGCAGAAGCTTTTCCCTTATCATTTCGGCTGCAAGAACTCTTTCCGGCTGATCTGTAAGCGTATCCTCGTCAAACATAAAGCCGCCCTCAGCAGAAAGCGCCCTCAGCTCCGATTTTATATCATTGACGCCTTCCCCTGTCTGTGCGGAACACGGAACTACGGCTGTGAAATCATAAAGCGCTGAAAACTCTGCTATCTGCGCCGCAAGCCCGGTCTTATCACGGACAGTATCTATTTTATTTATAACAAGTACAACAGGCAGATCAAACGAACGGAACTTTTCCGCAAACATTCTCTCTCCCTCGGTAATATGCGTTCCCGCCTCAACGACCAGCATACAGGCGTCAACTCCTGCTACAGATTCGTTTACTGAGCGCAGCATATACTGATCCAGACTGTTTTTAGGTTTGTGAAGTCCGGGCGTATCAATAAATACAAGCTGTGTATCATCCTCGGTCAGCACACCCATTATCCTTGTTCGTGTTGTCTGCGGCTTAGAGGATACTATCGCTATCTTTTGTTTCAGCATCCTGTTGAGAAGTGACGACTTCCCGACATTCGGTCTTCCTACGATCGCAATAAATGCACTTTTCTTTTCCATATCTATTCTCCCTGATAAATGACATAAAATTACTTCACTGCAAAAATAGCGTTTGAATTTAATCTTACTATATTTACACTGTCTCCGGAATAAAATTTCTGGACATAATTTGTATATGACCTGAATTCGCTTCCGGCGGTAAGCACCTCAACATTACTGCATATTATTCCTTCATTGCACAAAACATCAACACTTTCTTTTGTCCTCGGACGACCTTTTCCGCCATAAGACAATCTGACCCTGGATTCTAACACCGAACCCTTAATTATGCCGTATTCCTTCGGAACACCCCTGAAATAATAGATCCTGAACCCGTATACTCCTACGATAACAGCAGCCGCTATGAAAGTGAACAGCCAAAAACCACCGTATACAAATCCCGATATTGACTGCATTAAAAGCATAAGAACTATCATCATAGTAATAAGCAGAAGAGAATAAACCATCCTTCTTATCTCACGTCCTCTGACTTTTTTGACAGCCTCATTAATATACAGCATATCTATATTATCAGGATATTCAAACGGCCAGAAGCTGCGGCCTTCATTTCCAAATCCAAACATATTCATCACTCCGTATTATTTTTTCATTTTCTTTATCGGCAGTCCCATTATATATGCCAATGAAAGGATCGACAAAACTACAAGCCCCGCAAAATTCACAGGGTGAGTAACATAAAACTCAAACAATGCCTCAAATCCTTCTTTCTGTCCGAATAAGAACAGCGCCACACCTACAGATATCACTGCCATTATAAGGACTGCTCCGGCTGCAACATCCTTTGCAGCCTTTATTAAAGGGTGCGGTCCCTTACTCACCTTATCTGCAAGATTCTCCACAGCTGTATTCATAGCCTCCGCAGACATTACTCCTCCGATAGTCAGCAGTATCAGGGCATAATCTTCTCTGCTAAAAGCAAAAAAACGTGCAAAAATCAGAACATACAGTGCTGCCACAGTATGAATTCTCATGTTTCGCTCGTTTTTTATGCAATATATGATACCCTGAAAGGCATATGCAAATCCTTTTAGAAAGGCTTTCATCCCTCTTCATCCTTGATAACATAGCTTGAGGAGCTTGGCAGACCGAGGAGAGTCATGACCTTTTCCTCTTTTTCTCTCATCCTGAGCCTTTGCAGACCATTATCCTCATGGTCATAGCCCAAAAGATGAAGCATGGAATGTGCCGTAAGATAACCGACCTCTCTTTGCAGGCTGTGACCGAAGCGTTCAGCCTGTTCAACAGCCGCTTCCATTGAAAGGACAATATCCCCCAATATCTTTGCGCCTGTATTCGGATCTGTATCATACTTTCCGTTTTCGCCCATAGGGAATGACAGAACATCCGTATAGCTGTCTTTATTGCGGTATATTGAATTAAGCTCTCTTATCTGCTTATTATTTACGAGCGTAACGCTGACCTCGACCGAGCCGGAAAATTCTTCCATTGTCAGCACTGCATTGCAGCAGCGTCTTATAAGCATCCTTAGTCCTGTAGGGATCTTGACTTCTTTTTGCTTGTTAGTGATAATCACCTTGATCTTATCCATTAAAAACCATACCTTTCCTGAGAATTTGCACGGCAGCTTCACGGACAGCTGCTGCACATTGCCCCGCTTTATAGGGCAGATTTATTATTTCTTTTTATCTCCCGATTTACCGGCAGCATTTTCATAAGCACGAATTATATCCTGTACCAGTTTATTCCTTACAACATCTGATGCGTCAAAATAGACAGTTTCAATACCTTCAATATTTTTTAGTATCCTTACAGCGTCCTTCAGACCCGACCTTACGCCTCCCGGCAGGTCTATCTGAGTAATATCTCCCGTTATTACCATTTTGGAATTGAATCCAAGTCTGGTGAGAAACATCTTCATCTGCTCAGGTGTAGTATTCTGAGCCTCATCAAGAATAATGAAGCTGTCGTCGAGGGTCCTTCCTCTCATATAAGCAAGCGGCGCTACCTCTATATTTCCTCTTTCAACATATTTCTGATATGTTTCAGCTCCCAGCATATCAAACAGCGCATCATACAGCGGTCTGAGATAGGGATCGACCTTACTTTGAAGATCACCCGGCAGAAATCCTAACTTTTCTCCCGCTTCTACAGCAGGTCTTGTAAGGATTATCCTGTTTATCTCCCTTGCCCTGAAAGCAGTAACAGCCATAGCGACAGCCAGATAAGTCTTGCCTGTTCCGGCAGGGCCTACGCCGAGCACGATAGTATTATCGGCAATAGCATTACAATATGCCTTCTGTCCGAGAGTTTTCGGTTTTACAGGCTTTCCTCTTGAGGTTATGCAGATACAATCCCCCGCAAGCTGATCTATTTTATGCTCATTTCCTTCATTTACCAGCGACATACAATACCGGACATTCTGTTCGCTTAAAGCTTCTCCACGGTTGACAAGCGCAAGCAGACTTTCGATAACCTTACAAGCCTTTGACACGTTTTCAGGTTCGCCCGATATTTTCAGTTCCGAGCCTCTGCACACAACAGATACCATATATTCATTTTGTATCATTCTGATATTCTCATCAAACGTCCCAAAAAGAGCTACTGCCTGCTCCATCCTGTCTATATTTATTATTTGTTCCGTCATTCAACCACCTTATTGAAATTTTACCATTTAGAACCATATTAAGGCAACCTCTAAAAACCTTTCCATACAATCAACAATGGAATAGGAAAGTGAGGGTTCGTGGGGCTTTGGCCGACACCCCAATCTCTAAAAACAAGT
>DEHG01000103.1:0-1407 GCA_002351795.1 Ruminococcaceae bacterium UBA2806
GAGCAAATCTGAAAAATGCACCCAATTGCCAATACCCAAAAACAATATTTATAAAGTACTAAAAAGGACGATTACAAATATTTGTAATCGTCCTTGAATTTTTCAAACACCTCTGTTATGCTTAAGGCAGAGGTGATAATCATGAGTAAGACAGTAGGCTATGCAAGGGTATCAACAAGCGAGCAGAATTTAGACAGACAGATACAGGCACTTGAAAAATATGTAGAACCGGATATGATCGTCACGGACAAGGCAAGCGGAAAGAACCTGAACCGACCGGGATATCAGTCGTTAAAGGTTGGTATCGGGAAGCTTGTGAAGGGCGACACGCTTTATGTAAAAAGCCTTGACCGCCTGAGCAGGAACAAAGAGGATCTGAAAAAAGAGCTTCAATATTTTAAAGACAAGGGCGTAAAGGTAAAAATACTTGATATGCCCACCACTATGACAGACTTTCCGATGGAGCAGGCTTGGATCGGCGATATGATAACCAATATCATGATCGAGGTGCTTTCAAGTATCGCACAGAATGAACGTGAGACCAACCGACAGAGACAGCTTGAAGGTCTGGCAGCCATGCCCACAGACAGCACCGGAAAGAAGATCAGCCGCCGCACGGGTAAGCCTGTCGGTCGGCCGCCGGTTACATATCCGAAGAAGTGGGAAAGCGTATATCAGGAATGGCAGGAAAAGAAAATAACTGCACGTCAGGCAATGCGCCTGCTGAACCTGAAGCCCAACTCGTTTTACAAGCTTGCAAAGCAGTACAGTAAAAAATAAAATTACAGCAGCCTTCTGTCATTTACAAGACAAATGGCTGCTGTTTTAGTTTGCCCGAAATGGGCAGTCTCCTGCTCGGTCGTATATGTCAGAATATACGCATCAGGGAAATTTTACCAGCTTTGCAGTAATCACAGATCCGATAACATGGATCTGTGACTATGAAAATTTAAACTCCAATATACCACGTATTTTATTTTGCGCCGGGTCTGACAGTCTTTAATGCAAGCTCATACAGTTCTCCCTGTTGACTGTGCGGATCGCCTTCATAATCTATTTTCTCGAATATGCACTCTCTTGTCTGGGTCTTTTCCGGAAATTCAAGCTCTTTCAGAGCGTCTGATATTATCATTTTGTCGTTTTTAGTGAATACTTTTATGCTGTTGTCACTGATTTCGTCCGGATTTTCGGTTATGCTGAAAGCATTGGCGCTTTTATAGATCACAAGCTTCCTGCTCATGAACATTATGCCCCACTTTAGTTTTTGACTGTCCTCCAGGGCCTTGCACAAATTGGCCGCCTGCGTTTGAGCTTTTTTCGTCTTTTCAATATATTCTGTAATATCAAACCTGTATTCTTTGTAGCTGCCAAACGGATCGCTGCTGTCACAGTGCCGCACAATATAAT
>DEHG01000103.1:1455-4660 GCA_002351795.1 Ruminococcaceae bacterium UBA2806
CGAATCGACTTTAAAATACAGCCAAAGATTATAATTCCGGTGTGATGTCTGCTTTATGCTGAACTTTCCCGGTTCAGAAAATTCGCTTTCAGGACTGAACGGCAGCATTACACAGGGTGATGTACTGAAATCTTTGGTACCGTATTGGAATCTGTCATCAATATTTTTAAGAATTACAGCATCTACAGGTTTTTTTATGGGTTTGAAACCATCTGTGATTTCGACAAAGTGCTGGTCTTTTTCAACCGTTACCGGATTTTGGAGAATGTCTTTAATGTCAAGCATCAGGGCGTATGTGAGCCAGCATTTCCTGTACGGGGAATCGGCGGCAAGGCTTGTGAGACTGTCGATCTTGTCTTTTATAGCGTCATAATGTTCATACATTCTTCGTATAAGCGCAAGCTTTTCTTTAGGAATATTATTGTCATTGTCCCATTCATAATAACCCTTTTCCCATACGTGAGGCCTTTTACACAGATTTATTTCTTCTGCACTGCAGAAATCTTTTTTATCAGGGTCAAAATAACAGGCGGCTGCATAATACTTGCGGTGCAGTATATCATTCTTTGGTCCGTATGGGAAAAAATGTACGGCCGTCTCGAAGTGTTTCCGCAGATTTGCGAGTTTTTCTGCCCTCAGCACTTCTCTTCCGGATGTGTCATACCACATATCACTTATGTAAAAAAGGAACTGCAGCTTGGCGCTCGGGTTCTGACCTGTGACAGCCTTTATCATTTCCGGCGTTACCTGTGCGCTTTCGTGATTTAACACAATTGTTCTCAGCCACAATTCGTGCAGTCTGACGTTAAACTCTTCAAGCCCTTTGCCAACTATGGAATATTTGCTTTCCTTGTCCGAAAGCTCGATCCATTCACGCTCAAGAAACATCTTTTCTATGTCATCATATCCGGATACCTTTCGGGCAAGAATATCCAGCACTTCTTTTCCGGGATCCCTGTATAAAATGAAGTCGGCAGCCTCAAGCAGCTTATCGGCTGCATTTTCACCCGGGAGTTCATCATTGTGATTTTTCCTGAACCAATACAGATAATATATCAGAAGGATATCCTTAGAACAACAGCCCTGTTTCTTGAAAGTGTTGTCGAAAAAGGCACGATATTTTTTCTGCTTATCTTTCTGCTTATCCTTGAGGAAAAAATCAAACAACGCTTTGACCGTGTAAAAGAACCTCTGATATTTTTCTTTTTTGTCGTCAATAGCATCCCTCTCTTTTCTGCTGTCCCAGAAAACAGTGTCAAGCATATTATCTTCTTCAAATCCGCAAAGTCCGAAGACCTGTTCAAATGCGATGTAGCTGCTTTCGTTGATGGCATTTGTTATGTCTTTCAGGCTTTTTTCCGGTTGCTTCAAATAACCGAAAAGCTCATGTATATATTTATTGTCATAAGTGAAGGAAAGCCTTTCTGATCCGCCATCTGCGATATTTTCCTCAATCCTGTCAAACATTGCCTTGATATTTTCAAAATCTTCAAGCGGCTTGCCGCGGGCGTTCATCCTTATGTATATATCCGATGCATGCTGTTCGGTGCTTTGCTCGTCTTTTGAACTTAGCTCATTTGTTATAGGAGAGAATTTGATCCTGCCAAGCCTACTGAAATAAAGAGCTGCGTTTTTACCGAACACGTTATTTTCATAGCCGGAAATATCCTCCAGGAATATCAGTGATGATGTAACTGTAGGATCATTCTGCCATTCACTGTGGAATGACGGGAGAGCTTTTATTTTTTTGGTCATTTCACTGCCTGTGTTGTTCCGCACAATATCGATCAGCTCGCCGCAGTTTTTTATGAATTGCTGATAGAAGGATCCGGCCGAAAACCTTGTTTCATAAGAAAAATCAAAATCATTTACCTCCTGTGCAATATTATCATCCTTGGTGCAAACGGCCAGATACCAGCATAAAAGATAAAAAGCCGTTATTCGCTGCTGACCGTCGACAGGAAAAAACTTTTTTTTCTGTCCTTCCTCTCCATAGCAGTAGCCGTAAATGAAATTCATGTCAAGTATGGTATCATCGCGTTCGTCGCTGAGGCAGTTATAGATGGATTTGAGAAGTCCTTTTCTTACTCTTTCGGACTTCTGGTTTTTTCTGCCCTGAACATAGTCTCTTTGTATGATAGGAATCGTTATTTTGTAATTTTCTAAGATAGTGCGTATATCTACAATCTCTGACATAATATATCTCCTTATAGACGTCAGTTAAGAAAATTCGATATTTTTTCAATAATATCCTTCAGGTATCTCATACGGCTGCCGGGAAGCCAGAAAGGATCTATTGATTTCTCTCCCGTAAACGCGCCGTTGAATACTAATTGCGTACCGGTAGGAACAAAGCCGCCGTCTTTTATTTTCTGCATTATTTCTTCTCTTTTTTTATAAAGGGATCTGTTGCTTGCAATGATATTGATCTTATCAGTCAGCAGCGCCATGTTGCCCATAGAATTATCCGTGAGATTATTTACAAAGGGTGAATTTTTCTCTTCTGTGCTGTCGGATGTTTCATCATTTTCCGGACGTACAATATAGCTGCGTATATCACGAAGCAGCTTTTCCTTTTCTTCGTCAAGCGCCTTTATTCGATCATCCGTTGTTTTGGAGCTTACATCCCGACCTGTCACATATTCGCAGCATTCAAGCAGCTTTTGTTTTTTCAGGATGTCCGGTTCTCTTTCTATACTGTCAAGATAATATTTGATAATATCTGTCCGTTCAAAATTTTTCAGATATTTTTTTGCATTGTCACAGATGATGACCGCTCTGCACAATGAATCAAAAAATCCCGATCCGCCGTAATTTTTAGTAACATTGCGGGCGTGATCTACCAGCTGGTTCATTTCTGTTTCGCTGATTTCAAGCTTTTCTTCTTTCCACACAAAGGAAATGGATTTGCGTTTCTGGTCATATTCGTACCGGACTTTTACAAGTCTGCCTTTACTGTCATACTCATAGCTTGTAAGATTATCCAGCAGGCTTTTGTCCCCGGCGGTATAAAACAGATAAAAAACATAGTCGATGTAGTCTGTATCTGCGAGCGATTCAAACGCATTTCTTGCGTATATGTCATGTTCATCCGTCCATGTATCATTCTTGAGCATATCCATATTGCGGGCAAATATATGTTCTCTATGCCATGTCTGCTTTTTGTGGGCAATAAAATCATATCTTGAACCGTTTTCGGGGGCTC
>DEHG01000103.1:4668-6406 GCA_002351795.1 Ruminococcaceae bacterium UBA2806
GCAGGGCAATATTGTATGTAACGAGAAAGTTTATGATCTCATCATTTGTCTTGGCATATCTCAATCCTGTTATTTTTTTTGCAAGCTCTTTTTTTACGTTTCCGCTGTTTCTTGCCGCACCCATAAGCTTTTGATATATAAGATCTTTCAGTGCGTTTTTTCTGTCATCGCCTCTGCTTCTTTTCAGAACATTTATGAGACCGTTATAGATGATTTCAGAATCATCATTTGATTCATAGCACAGGAAGATATAGAGAGCGGTCATATTGTATATTATGCTGTCATTATGATAAAGCTCATACAGACCTGAGAATATATACGATATCTTTTTCCATATGTCATATATATCCTGATCTTTCTGCCGCGCTATCCATTCACTGACGGCATAGTACAGGCTCTTATCCTCCTTTTTGTCATAGATCCGGTACTCGTCTGAGTTTTTGCCAAGCGAGTATATGAGATATTCATACAGCACGTCTATACGGGTGATCTCATCATCGTTGTCATACTGTTTTTTACCGCTTGCGTGAGGGATGAATGCCCACAGTGAAGCTTCGTGCAGATAGTTTTCTATCTCGCTCCATTTTTCCGCCACAACTATCTGTTTGTCTTTGTTTATCTTTTCGCCGTCTTTCTTTTTTGTCATAACAACGGCTTTTATCAGTTCTGAATCTGTAAGTTCTATCTTTCCCGTATTGAAATTGGTGAACACCTTCTGCGGATCGTTTAATGAGTCAATGGATTCATACCAGATGAATTGGGTACAAGAAAGCAGGATATCCCTGTATATGCTGTATATTGTATTCCGGATATCTTTTTTTATATTTTCGTTGAGTTTTTCTGTTTTGAGCCTGAAGCATTTATCCGACTGAGGACCGCCCAGCAGGCCGCTGAAATATTTATAAGCCACGCTGTATGCCTGAAGCATATAAGCATGATCTATATCCTCCATGTCAGTAAAGTTTATTTTATCGCCGCTGTGTATAGCTTCTATCGCTTCGTTTTTTTTGCCAGTTTTCTGATATGTATCCTGATATGTATACAGAGTCTTCAATAATTCTTTGGTATTTTCCCGGGAATCGAATTCTATATCGATCTCCGTATCGATATTATCAGAAACATGCTCTCCGGACAGGTTATTAAGTGCAGAAAGTATTATTACACAGGTAATAAGTCTTTGCTGACCGTCTATTACACAATATCTGCCATCATTGCCTTGTGTTACTACAAGCGGCTGAATACAATATTTTTCCGTTTCATTGGTCGGTCCAAGAACCTTCAGGTCTCCCTTTTTTTCTATTGGGCCTATCGGAATGTTTTTGATTTTTTCAGTAACATTCTCATAAATATCCTCTATCAGCTGACGCACGTTTTTTTCTGTCCATCTGTATCCTCTCTGAAAAGACGGTATCATAAATTGACGTGCGACCATATCATCACCCCATAGCACGTCATTTATTGTTTTGTATCCGTTTGATTTTGATAACTCTTTCATATTTTACCTCCCAATGTATAACGTTTTGCAGACCTGTAAAAGGAGATGGGGTTCAGGGCAAGCAGGCTTTCCTTTTTTGCGGCACTTTCAGGAATGAGCCACGAATGACCGTTCAGAACTGCTCCCACGATCCGCCCCTGCCGGCAGTAATTCCGAAAATTATTATATCACGATCGGCAAAATAAAACAACCAGTGACATACTCCCCCACCTATAGAGGTGGGGGACTTCTTGCCCATTTAGG
>DEHG01000093.1:0-14980 GCA_002351795.1 Ruminococcaceae bacterium UBA2806
ACCAAACAGAGCGAAATGTAATGGAGCGAACCCCGCGTTGCGGCTCCGGCGACTCGCCGGCGAAACTTTTGCTTTCAGCTCTGAGTTTTCTTTATAAGATGCTCAACGTTGATATGAGCGGCTTCATATTCAACGCTTTTCCCTAAAAATACATCTGCTGTCTTGCGGAAACCTTCTACAGTATCGCTTACATAGTATTTGCAGTTGCCGAGAGTATTGCTGTTATTCAGAAGTCCTTTGTTTCCGAGAATGTTTGCGGCATACAGCGCAGTTTCCTTTCCCGAATCTATAAGTGTAACTCCCTTTCCGAGATAATTGCTGATAGCCTCTGCAATTATGGGAAAATGTGTGCAGCCAAGTATAAGAGTATCTATCCCCGCCGCTTTCATTTCAGAAAGATATCTTTCGACAGTGAGCTGTACTATCGGGTCGTCAGCGGAAATAAATCCGTTTTCTACAAGCGGTACAAACAGCGGACAGGCTTGCTGATAAACCGTTATCCTGTCATCCTGACGCAGTATCTCTTTTTTGTAGGAGCTGCTTTTGACGGTTGCAGGAGTGCCTATTATGCCTATCCTGCCGTTTTTTGTAGCCCTTACAGCGGCTGTCGCCGTAGGGATAACAACGCCAGTAAACGGTACGGGCAGATCTTCATACAGCTCCGTTGCAACAGAACTGACTGTTCCGCATGCCGCAATTATTAGCTTTACGCCCTTTGACAAAAGGAAATCAGCGTCCTGTCTTGCATATACCTTTATTGTTTTGTCACTTCTTGTTCCGTAGGGTACTCTTGCGGTATCTCCGAAATAAATAATGTTTTCCTGGGGAAGGACTTTTATAAGCTCCTTTACAGCAGTAAGCCCTCCGAGTCCTGAATCAAATACCCCGATAGCCTGTTCAGACATTTTTACCAGCCCTCTCGAATGCAAGTGAGATCAGCTTCTCAATAAGCTCGCTGCCATCTATACCGCTTGCAGCCATAAGCTTGGGATACATACTGATGGATGTGAAGCCCGGAAGGGTATTTATCTCATTGAGAAGTATGCGCCCCTCGTCGGTTACAAAGAAATCGACTCTTGAAAGACCCTCGCAGCCTAATGCAGTATATGCGGCAGCAGCGGTCTTTCTTACCTTTTCCGCAAGCTCGTCACTTATATGTGCGGGAATGAAAAGCTTTGACCCGGCGTTATTGTATTTTGCATCATAATCATAGAACTCTGCGGCAGGAGCGATCTGACCGGGAATGGAAACAAACGGATCCTTGTTTCCGAGTACGGCACATTCTACCTCTTTGCCGACAATGCTTTCCTCGATGAGTATGCGGCTGTCCTCTTTTGCAGCTTTTTCAATTGCCTTTATAAGCTCGTCCCTGTTGTGCGCCTTGCTTATGCCGACAGATGAACCGGCGTTTGCCGGCTTTACAAACAGCGGATATTCCGGCAGCTCGGCTTCTGCTTTTGCAATACATTTTTCTGCATTCTCTTCATATTCATAGCTGTAGAACCATGTGAACTTAGCCTGATCTATTCCGGCGTGCTCAAACATTATATTGGTCGATACCTTGTCCATACATTCAGCCGATGCAAGAACACCGCAGCCGACATACGGGATCTCGGACATTTCAAGAAGTCCCTGCAATGTACCGTCCTCACCGTTCTTTCCGTGGAGTACGGGGAAAACAACGTCAAGCGGAAGCTTTTCTGTCGTTCCATCCTTATTTATAATAATGATACCGTGTACAGAGGGTGCGGGCGCAATGAAAGCTGTGCGGTTGTTTTCGTCTTTTTCCCATGTACCGTCTGCTATGTTCTCCAAAGCTCCGGTATACAAAAACCATCTGCCTGTTTTTGTGATACCTATTGTAACTATCTCGTATTTTTCGGTCGGTATCTGGCTTATCACATATGAAGCAGATACTCTTGATACCTCATGCTCGGATGATTTACCGCCGAATATTACGGCAATTCTTTTTTTATCCATTATCCATTCCTCCGTATCTTTGTGGTCAGTGATCAGTGTATTTGCTTTAGCATCGGCAATGCGGTGATATATATATATAATATAATGTATATTTCTGATAGTTGATTTTAGCACTTTGTAACTCAATAAACCAACAACTAATCACTAACCATTATAATATCATAGTTTTAGACGGTGTGCAATTGCAAATTGTAAATAGTTACGGTTTTGAAATGAGAACATATAGGAATTCAGCTAATTCTTTTGTGCAAAGTGCTGAATATTAGCTTTTGTTTTTGTAATATGCAAAAAATACTTGATTTTTTGTTAATTAGATGTTATTATCTATATAGATTTGTTACAAGTTTGAAATACTTTTTACGACAGCTTCATTTATCGGGTTAAGAAAATGTAATCCCGATAACAAATCAAAAGGAAAACAAGACGTAATTTTTTGCGACTGAAGGGAGTTATTACACTAATGGCGAAAGTAATGAAAAAAGCTCTTGCTGTTGCACTGACAGCCGGCATGGCAGGTACGATGCTTACGACAGGTGCAATGACGGCATCAGCTGAAACAAGTACAGGCGTAGGACTTGCGGCTCATGCACTGAGAGCCTACAGAGAAGGCTGGCAGTATGTATGGGGCGGTACATCCGAAGGAACGGTAGACTGTTCAGGTCTTATTTATACTTATAACTGCGTAGGCGGAAACAGAGTAGAAATGCTCGCATCCTCAAGCGAATACGGATATGTAAGCGAGGGTATTCCCCGTATACACGGACTCGGACTTCATATGCCCGGTCATGTAGGCGTATATATCGGCGGCGGCGCTGCTGTTGACGCAAGAGATGAGTATTCAGGTGTTGTATATCATAATGTATATAACAAATCATGGGTAGAATGGTTCAAGGTTGCAGGCGTAAGCTATCCCGAAAACGGATGGGTTCTGCTTGACGGCGATTCCTTCTATTATGAAAACGGTCAGTATGTTGTTGATACCACAAGAACAATTGATGGTGTTACATATACATTCGGCGGCGACGGCGCATCAGATTTCGCACCTCCGGCAAGCGCATACACAGCAACTGACTATTCGACAGCAAGTGCTTCTCAGGGTGAGCCTGTTTTCAATAACGAAGAAAGCGAAGAGGAGGAATCCTATTATGAGGAAGAATACTCAGAGGAAGAAAATGAAGAATCTGAAGAAGAGGAATCTTCTGAGGAAGAAGAGTCAGTAACAGTGGAAGAATCCGAAGAGGAGTCTGAGGAAGAAAGCTGCTATGAGGAAAGCGAAGAAGAATCTTCAGAGGAATCAATAGAAGAGGAATCATATGTCGAGGAGTCTTACGAGGAGGAATCCGAGGAAGAACAGAGCTATGAAGAGGTTTCTGAAGAGGAAGTTTCCGCAAATGCTTATACTGAGGAATATTCCCAGGAGTATTCTTCGGAGGAGGAAAGCTCTGAGCCTGTAGTTGAGGAAAGTAAGGAAGAATCAAAGGTCGAAGAGCCGAAGAAAGAAGAATCCAATACAGAAGAGTCCAAGAAAGAGGAATCCAAGAAAGAGGAATCCAAGAAAGAGGAATCCAAGAAAGAGGAGTCCAAGCCTGAGGTCAAGGAAGTAAAGATCGTTGCTGAATACGGCAATCAGGATTACGGCGAAAGCAGCTATGTTGCAAAGACTCAGAATAGACTTTACGAGCTTGGCTATACAAATGCACAGGCAACCGGTTATTTCGATGAAAATACCATCTATGCAGTCATGAATTTCCAGGAAATGAATGGTCTTGAAGCTACAGGCCGTGTAGATGAAAAGACAATGAAGATGCTTGAATCAAAGGATGCAGTATCTGCTTTCTTTAACATGATCTTCGGTGATTATGATGAAGTGGCATACGGTCCTATCTCAGCTTTACAGTCAAGACTTAAAGAGCTTGAGTATTTCACAGGCGATGTTGACGGTCATTTCGGAAAGACAACAAAGCTTGCAGTTGAGATGTTCCAGAAGGACAACAATCTCGACAAGACAGGCAATGCTGATGTGACAACACTCCTTAAAATATACAAGACAGATGCAGCTCATAACCAGAATGTTGGTTGTATCGTATACGGTATGCGCAGTGATGACGCAGCAAAGATGATCGCAAGACTTGCACAGCTTCGTTATCTTGCTTCGTCAAAGGGCAATGTATTTGATGATGAGGTTTTAGCAGCTGTTCATGAGTTCCAGAAGGAAGCCGGCTTTGAGCAGGCTGACAAGATGACTCCTGATATGCTCAAGGTCCTCTATTCAGGAGAAGCTCCGAGATCTGCAGAGTATACAAATCTCAAAGTCGGTTATACAGGTTCTGATGTAACAGATCTTCAGGAAAATCTTGCAAAGCTTGATTACTATGACGGCAAGACAAACGGCGTATATACACCGAGCGTTGAGGAATCCGTAAAGGAATTCCAGAAAGAGAACGATCTTGAGGAAACAGGCGTTGCCGATACATCTACAGTTGAGAAGATCGAGACTGTAAAGAAGGCAGAGGAAAAGAAGGCGCAGGATCAGAAGTACGTTCTCAAGACAGCAAACGTTACAGATGATGATGCACTCAAGGATATTGCAAAGGGTACTGTAAAGACTCCCGATACTGCTCCCAAGAAGACAGTAGCTTCCGTAAGCAATGAGGCACCGTCCGGTACAATGGATTCACTTCCGCTTGTTGCTCTTGCAGGTGCATTCCTTGCACTTTCCTCCGCACTGATCGCAGTTATCATTGCAAAGAAAAGAAAGAGAAACAGTATAATAGTTGAGGATTTCAATGACTGATTCTTAGTCTGATATACTCCTTGAAAGGAACGTTCCGCATAGTCGGGGCGTTCCTTTTTATACAGTCATGGCAAAAAAGAGGGAAGACCTGTTCCGGTCAACCCTATAAACTTTTATCTGAATCCGTGAAACTTAATATAATAAACAATTATACAAAAATAAAATACTATTCTGATGCGATATTGCTGTATCTTTCCTGATCGGGTTTTATGTATTCAGGGATACAATAAAAAAGCGGGGTACAATTTTTATGTACTCCGCTGATGATTATATATGACAATTTATAAAATGGGACTGATCGAATTATAATTTGTCAATTATTTATATGTCTGAACTTTTGGTCAATGACTTTTTTACCCTGCTGACAATAATGACCGATATAATGATCTTTACTGAATCAGGAATAAGGAAAGGTATGACGCAGTATTCGAGAGCTGTAGGAATATCCATATTCCCTCCGCCTGCATTGCTTACAAGAATAAACCATGCTGTACCGAACAGATAGCATAAAAAAAGTCCGGTAATCATGCCAACGGCAAGCGCCCATATTTTGCCGCCTGTCAGATCTGATAGGATTCCGACTGCAAAAGCTGTAAACAGAAAACCTATTATATATCCGCCCGTAGGTCCTGCTATTATACCTAATCCGCCTGAAAAGCCTGCAAATACCGGTATACCGACAGCGCCGAGAAGAATATAAATGCCAACGCTGAGAGTACCTTTTTTTGCGCCGAGCAGTCCGGCAGCTATAAATATCCCCATTGTCTGCAATGTAAACGGAACAGCGCCTATCGGAAGCTGTATCTGGGAACAGACTGCTGTCAATGCGGCAAACATTGCTGTATAGATCATATTTCTGAGCATTAAGCGGTTGTCCTGACGCACCACCGCTTTTTCGTTTATCCTGTGATTATTCAAAATGAACACCCTTCCGGAAATCATTCTATTATGTAAAGCAAAAGCTCTGAGTGAGGGAAAAGCTCCGCAGATCCTCGTTTTATTCTTTATAAATATAACTTTTTCAGAAGCTGCCTTATGTATTGTATTATATCATGTGAATTGACGATTGTCAACTGTATTATTGAATAAGCGTTGACAATTGTTAATTTGCTGTCTGGATGATATAGTGATTAATGTCAGTATTGAAAAATGCTTTTCAATCAGATGCATAAACGTTTTCCGGAAAACATAAAATAAGACAGAAAGCATGGATCAGAATATCACTTTAGTTTGTATAAATAAAAATATCTCATTATTTGCATGTTGTAATATAGCACAGAAGGTGAATTGCTAATAATTTTTATTGAAATTATTAATGTTTTTTAGTATATACAGATAATATCCCGATAAAATAAATTTTAAGCTTGACAAACAATGGATATAGTGTTATAATAATAAAGTACTTGGGAAAAGTAAATATCGCGGAGTGGAGCAGTTTGGTAGCTCGTCGGGCTCATAACCCGAAGGTCGTAGGTTCAAGTCCTGCCTCCGCAACCAGCGGCAAGCCGCCGCCACAGATTTCGCGTTCTGTTTTTTTGCAGAGCGCGAATTTTTTTGCCGCACTTCGAGTGATATCTTTTTCATGTTATCTTCATAGTATAAGTGTTCATAACGGACTTAACGTTGTGAACACTCTTTTTTTTAATTTCATCCGATGTGTATGCGGATTAGCGGGGAGATACTATCGGGACTTTTATTTACAAAAGAAAAAGAGGCCGGAGTCCGACCTCTTTAATATCATGCGTTTTTGCTGCATATGAAAGCATATAGACTGCCGTATGCTCCCTGGCATCAAGCGCTGACAATATCTGCTTGCAGCGCCTTTCCTGCAATACTCTTTGCTTTTTTACGCTGTAGGATCTGTGAGAATAACAGGCTTTGCATGCCATATTGTCTCTGCATAATCCTTTATGGATCTGTCGGAAGCAAATCTGCCTGCCTTTGCAATATTGACAAGCGACATCTTGTTCCATACCTTCTTGTCATCATACAGTCTTGAAGCCTTCTGCTGTGTTGTTGCATAATCAGCAAAATCTGCAAGAACCATATACGGATCAGAGGTCTGGAGAGACATTACTATATCATTGAAACGATCACCGAATTCGCTGCGGATACCGTCAACAGCTGCACGGATGATATGGTTGTTATTATACGGAACAGACGGATCATAGCCGTTCTTCTTGAGCTGATTTACCTCGGGTGTAGTCATACCGAAGATGAGTGAATTTGTATCTCCTACAACATCATGTATCTCAACATTTGCGCCGTCAAGAGTACCGAGTGTAATTGCACCGTTTATCATGAACTTCATGTTTGATGTACCGGATGCCTCTGTACCTGCAAGAGATATCTGCTCGCTGATCTCGGCAGCAGGAATAAGCTTTTCAGCAACAGAAACACGGTAATCCTCAAGATAAATTACCTTGAGCTTCTTGTTTACGCTCGGATCGTTATTGATCTTATCTGCAAGAGCTACAATGAACTGAATGATCTGCTTTGCAAAATAGTAGCCCGGAGCTGCCTTTGCGCCGAAGATATAAGTCTTGGGTGTGTAATCCGCATTCGGATTATCTCTGAGCCACTGATATGTGCTGTAGATATGGAGCGCATTGAGAAGCTGACGCTTATACTCATGCAGTCTCTTGACCTGAACATCAAAAATAGAATCAGGGCTGACCTTTATGCCGTTGTTCTGGAGAATGTATTTAGCCATTTTCTCCTTGTTCTGCTTTTTGATGGATGCAAGCTTTGCAAGAACAGCGGCGTCACTCTTATATGCCATAAGACCCTCAAGAGCGTTTGCATTCTTGATAAACTTGTCGCCGATAAGCTCGGTAATAAGGTTTGCAAGACCGGGGTTGCTCTGATTGAGCCAGCGGCGGTGTGCAATACCGTTTGTAACATTTTTGAATTTCTCGGGTGTTACTGTATAGAAATCATGGAATACTGTATCCTTGAGTATCTCACTGTGGAGCTTTGAAACGCCGTTTACGGAATGTGAAGCGATAACTGCAAGGTTAGCCATCTTTACGATACCGTAATTGATGACAGCCATTCTGTTTATCATATTGCTGTCAACACCAAGCTTCTGCATATCCTCACAGAAGCGGCGGTTGATCTCCTCAACGATCTGATATATTCTCGGAAGCTTTCTCTGGAACATATCAACCTGCCAGCATTCAAGCGCCTCGCTCATAACAGTATGGTTCGTATATGCGATGGTGCGTGTAACGATATCCCATGCTTCGTCCCATCCGTAGCCGCATTCGTCAAGCATTATTCTCATAAGCTCGGGAATTGCAAGTACAGGGTGTGTATCGTTAAGATGAATAGCAACAAGCTCGGGAAGATTATCAAGCGAATTGTTATGTCTGAGATGACGCTGGATAATATCCTGTATAGTAGCCGATACAAGGAAGTACTGCTGACTGAGACGCAGACTCTTTCCTTCGGAATGGTTATCCTCGGGATAAAGAACTCTTGTTATACTTTCTGCAAGAGCCTTCTGCTCCATTGCACGTACATAGTCGCCCGAGTTAAAGAGCTTCATATCGAAGTTATCTGATGTAGCCGCCCAGAGTCTGAGTCTGCTCACACCCTTGCCGCCGTCGCCGGGTACAAGCATATCATAGGGTGTAGCAATGATCTTTGTAGCGTTTTCATATTCAATGGAATGATGTGTTTCATGCCATGTTTCCTTTATCCTGCCGTCAAAGTATACGGGGATACTCTTCTCAGGATGTGGCTGGAGCCATATCGAACCGCCCGGAAGCCAGAAATCGGGAAGCTCTGTCTGCCAGCCGTCAACCAACTTCTGACGGAAGATACCGTATTCATAACGCAGGGAATATCCCATTGCGCTGTAATTCTGAGTAGCAAGACCATCGAGGAAACAAGCGGCAAGTCTGCCCAGACCGCCGTTGCCAAGACCTGCATCCGGCTCCTGCTCATAGATGTTTTCAAGCTTGATATTCAGGCTTTTAAGAGCCTGCTCCATTGTCTCTGTAAGACCTAAATTATAAAGATTGTTCTTGAGTGAACGACCCATAAGGAATTCCATACAAAGATAATATACTGTTTTGCTGTTCTGCTTTTCCGCAGCGGCAACAAAATCCTTATGATCCATACGCATGATATCACGCAGTACAAGCGCTACTGCCTTATAGTAATGTTCGTCTGTAGCGTCTGCCGGTGTTACACCGAAATTATGCGAAAGCTTCGCAATGATAAGTTCTCTTGCCTCGCTGGGTGTCAGCTTGGACTTTGACATAAAAACCCCTCCTGAATATATCTGACCCCTGCCAAAGCTCAGTCCGGCGGGGTACATATTATTATGTTTCAGCAAACACTTATTTATTATATACTATTTATATTAATTTTTCAACCCGATTTTTTGATTAAAGCACAAAATTACTGTTAATTGTTTCCAGATAAGGCTTGATATTAGCAATAATTCAGAAATTTCGCTGTTTTGTATAAAACAATAATAATATTTTATGCAAATTGTCAGAGTATTTGTAAATAATAATAAAAAAATTAATATTTTACTATTGACAAAGAAAGCTAATAATGATATAATTCTGACAAGTAAATAATAAACCGTTGATGCGGAGATAACGGCAGTGATGACTTTACAGAGAACCGGGGGAGCTGAGAGCCCGGCAAGAAACAAGCTGTCAAATGGACCGCTGAGGGCGCAGTCAAACGGAGTCATTTCCGGAGTATTCTGCGACGTTGAAGGCAGACGTTATTTGCCGGGGGTATGATCGTACCCCGCTAAGCGCACAGTTTATGCTGTGAATCAAGGTGGCACCACGGATATGTATTATTCGTCCTTGACATAGAGTATTTCTATGTCAAGGGCTTTTTTGTTTTGATCCGTGAAGTCGGACAGACTGAAATAACAAGGAGGAAAATAATGAATTACAGACCAACAAAAGATGAAATAATCAATATTGCCGGATCGGGACAGTATAATGTAGTTCCTGTAAGCTGTGAGCTTTTTTCGGATTTCATAACGCCTATTGAAGCTATGAGAAAGCTTAAAAATGTATCAACACATTGCTTTATGCTTGAATCTGCACAGGCTGACGACAAATGGGGACGCTACACGTTTTTAGGACTTGAACCAAAGATGGAAATAACCTGTCATAACGGCAAGCTTAAAGCCGGAGATATAGAAATAGAAACAAACGACCCCTCCGCTTTTCTGCGAAAGCTGCTTGCAGGATACAGAAGTCCCCATTTTGATTATCTGCCGTCATTTACGGGCGGTCTTGTGGGATATTTTTCATATGATTATCTTGCATACAGCGAGCCTGAAATAAAGCGTGACGTAGAGGACAGTGAAGCCTTCAAGGATGTTGACCTCATGCTTTTTGACAAGCTTATTGCATTTGACAATGTGCGCCAGAAGCTCATTCTTATCGCAAATATGAAGCTTGATGATATCGAGGTAGGGTATAACCGGGCAGTCATGGAGCTTAACCAGCTTGCAGATCTGCTTAAAAACGGTGAAAAAAAGCAGGAGCCTTCCG
This sequence comes from Ruminococcaceae bacterium UBA2806, assembly GCA_002351795.1. GTDB lineage: Bacteria > Bacillota > Clostridia > Oscillospirales > Acutalibacteraceae > UBA1213. The sequence goes on from DEHG01000093.1 coordinate 10,312, forward strand.
GAAAGCTCGCCGGAGAGGTAAAGGCGCTTTTTGACAAGGACGAATTCTGTGCAATGGTCGGAAAGGCAAAGGAATATATCCGTGAGGGCGATATCTTCCAGATAGTGCTTTCCAACAGGCTCAGCGCACCCTTTGAGGGCAGTCTGCTGAATACATACCGTGTACTGCGAACGATCAATCCCTCACCCTATATGTTCTATTTTTCGGGAACGGATGTAGAGGTTGCGGGGGCATCCCCTGAAACTCTTGTAAAGCTTGAAAACGGCGTTCTGCATACATTCCCGCTTGCCGGAACAAGACCAAGGGGAAAGACCGATGAAGAAGACAAGGCTCTTGAAAAGGAACTGCTTTCAGATGAAAAGGAGCTTGCCGAGCATAATATGCTTGTCGATCTCGGCAGGAACGATCTCGGAAAGATAAGCCGTTTCGGTACGGTGGAGGTCGAAAAGCTTCATTCAATAGAAAGATTTTCCCATGTCATGCATATCGGGTCAACCGTCAGAGGAATAATTCGTGAGGACAAGGATGCGCTTGACGCAGTTGAAGCTGTACTTCCTGCGGGAACACTTTCAGGCGCACCAAAAATAAGAGCCTGCCAGCTTATCGGAGAGCTTGAAAACAATAAAAGAGGTATTTACGGCGGCGCAATCGGCTATATTGATTTTACAGGCAATATGGATACCTGCATTGCAATACGCATAGCATACAAGAAAAACGGCAGAGTCTTTGTAAGAAGCGGCGCAGGCATTGTTGCCGATTCAGACCCCGAAAAGGAATATCAGGAGTGCATCAACAAAGCAAAAGCTGTTGTAAAGGCTCTTGAAATGACACAGGAGGCGGAGTTATGATCTTACTTATAGATAATTATGACAGCTTTTCCTACAATCTGTATCAGATGATCGGAAGCATAGAGCCTGATATAAAGGTAATACGGAATGACGAGCTTACTGTTGATGAGATAAGGTCGCTGCACCCCGACAGGATAATACTTTCACCAGGTCCGGGAAGACCCGAAAATGCGGGAGTAATCACCGATGTTGTACGCAGTCTTGGCGGGGAGATACCGATACTCGGAGTATGTCTCGGACACCAGGCAATATGTCAGGCTTTCGGCGCAGTGATAACATATGCATCGGAATTAATGCATGGAAAGCAGTCCGAGGTCGGGCTTAAAACCGACACCTTACTTTTCAAGGGCTGTCCCGGAAAAACGCTTGTTGCACGTTATCATTCTCTTGCCGCAGACAAAGATACGATACCCGAATGTCTGGAAATCACCGCTGTTACCGATGACGGTGAGATAATGGCGGTACAGCATAAGGAATTTCCGATATACGGGGTACAGTTCCATCCAGAATCAATAATGACTCCCGAAGGAGCAAAAATGCTAAAAAATTTCATTGAATGAGTTATAGATAAATCAGAAGGGAAGTAATACCATGATAAAAGAAGCAATTGTAAAGATCGTAAGCAAAGAGAACCTCACCTATGATGAGGCATATACAGTAATGAACGAGATAATGAGCGGAGAAACAACCCCTACACAAAATGCCGCTTTTCTTGCAGCCCTTTCAACAAAAAGCGCAAAGGCAGAAACAACAGCTGAAATTTCCGGCTGTGCCGCCGCTATGAGAGATCATGCAACTAAGGTAGATACGGGCATGGACGTACTCGAAATCGTCGGCACAGGCGGGGATAATGCCCATAGCTTCAATATTTCAACTACATCTGCCCTTGTCGCTGCTGCGGGCGGTGTAAAGGTCGCAAAACACGGAAACAGAGCTGCGTCTTCAAAATGCGGAACAGCTGACTGCCTTGAGGCTCTCGGCGTCAATATCGAGCAAAGTCCCGAAAAATGCGTTGAACTCCTTAAAGAGGTCGGAATGTGCTTTTTCTTCGCTCAGAAATATCATTCTTCAATGAAATATGTCGGCGCTATCCGCAGAGAGCTTGGTTTCCGCACAGTTTTCAATATCTTAGGCCCGCTTACAAATCCCGCAAGCCCCACAATGCAGCTTTTAGGCGTTTATGACGATTACCTTGTAGAGCCGCTGGCTCAGGTGCTTATTGATCTTGGCGTAAAAAGAGGTATGGTAGTTTACGGAACAGATAAGCTTGATGAGATTTCACTCAGCTCGCCTACAAAGGTCTGCGAAATAAAAGACGGCTGGTTCAAAAGCTATACGATAACCCCCGAACAGTTCGGTCTTGAACGCTGCACAAAGGACGAGCTTAAAGGCGGTTCCCCGGAGGAAAATGCAGCTATAACCAGAGCTATACTTGCAGGAGAAAAGGGCGCTCATAGAAATGCCGTTCTTATGAATTCCGGCGCTGCACTCTATATTGCAGGCAAGGCTGAAAGCTTTAAGGCGGGCATCGACCTTGCAGCGGAGCTTATTGATTCAGGCAAGGCAAGTGCAGTTCTTGATAAATTTATTGAGGTCAGCAACAGACCGGAGGTATAAAAATGACAATTCTTGACCATCTTGCAGATCATGCAAGGGAACGCTGCGGGCATTATAAACAAACAGTTTCTTTACAGCAAATGAAGGATATCGCATATTCACTTCCTAAGGGTGATCTTCCTTTTGAAAAGGCATTGGGCAAGGAGGGAATGTCATTTATCTGCGAATGTAAAAAGGCGTCGCCTTCAAAGGGATTGATCGCAGAAGATTTCCCGTACTTGCAGATAGCAAAGGAATATGAGGCGGCGGGCGCAGACTGTATTTCCGTTCTGACCGAACCGAAATGGTTCCTTGGCAGTGACGAATATCTTAAAGAAATTGCCGCAGCCGTAAGCATACCCTGTCTGCGTAAGGATTTTACGGTTGACGAATATATGATCTATCAGGCAAAGGCGCTCGGCGCAGCGGCAGTTCTGCTGATATGCGCTATTCTCAGTGAATCGCAGCTTAAAGAATATATCGGGATTTGCAGCACGCTCGGACTTTCAGCCCTTGTAGAAGCGCATGACGAAAATGAGGTCAGAGCTGCTCTCAGATGCGGAGCGGGAATTATAGGTGTAAACAACCGTGATCTCCGTGATTTTTCCGTTGATACGGGAAACAGCCGCAGACTGCGTGAAATGATACCGTCTGATGTGATATTCGTATCCGAAAGCGGGATAAAAAATGCAGAGGATGTGCAGCTTCTGAAAGATGCGGGAGTTGATGCGGTGCTTATCGGTGAAGCTCTGATGAAGTCTGAGGATAAAAAATTAAAGCTTGCACAGCTGAGAGGTTTGTTATGATAAAGATAAAAATGTGCGGTCTGACAAGGCAGGAGGATATTATTGCAGCAAATGAAATAAAGCCCGAATACATAGGCTTTGTATTTGCAAAGAAAAGCAAAAGATATGTTTCCTTTGAACAGGCGGCGGAATTGAAAAAGCTGCTTGACAATGATATAAAAGCTGTCGGCGTATTTGTTGACGAGGATATATATACGGTTGCGGAGCTTCTGAGCTTCGGGATAATAGATATAGCGCAGCTTCACGGGAACGAAAGCGATGAATATATTACAGCCTTGCAGATGATGACAGAAAAGCCCGCAATAAAGACATTTAAAATAAAAACAAATGAGGATATATATGCAGCGCAGAAAAGCAGCGCAGAAATGATATTGCTTGACGCAGGCGCAGGAGACGGGAAAAAATTTGACTGGTCGCTGCTGAAAAATATGTCAAGACCGTATTTTCTTGCAGGCGGTCTTGACACGGACAGTATTGCTAATGTAAAATTATATCCGTACCTGTATGCGCTTGACGTAAGCTCGGGTATCGAAACAGACGGATATAAGGATATAAAAAAGATGGCGGCATTTGCGGACGCCGTAAGAAAGGAAGAAAAATCATGACAAATCCAAATGGCAGATTTGGCATACACGGCGGTCAGTATATCCCCGAAACACTGATGAACGCCGTAATTGAGCTTGAAGAAGCATATAACAGATATAAAGACGATCCCGATTTCTGCAAGGAGCTTGAAACGCTTTTCAATAACTATGCAAACAGACCCTCACTTCTGTACTTTGCCGAAAACATGACAAAGGATCTCGGCGGAGCAAAAATATATCTCAAGCGTGAGGATCTTAACCATACGGGCGCACATAAGATAAATAATGTTCTCGGTCAGGCTCTTCTTGCAAAAAAGATGGGAAAAACAAGACTTATTGCCGAAACGGGCGCAGGTCAGCATGGTGTTGCAACTGCAACGGCTGCGGCTCTTATGGGAATGGAATGTGTTGTTTTTATGGGCGAAGAGGATACGAAAAGACAGGCTCTCAATGTTTACAGAATGAAGCTTCTCGGCGCAGAGGTCATACCCGTTAAAAGCGGAACTGCTACCCTGAAGGACGCTGTTTCAGAAGCTATGAGAGAATGGACAAAACGCATTGACGATACGCATTACTGTCTCGGCTCGGTAATGGGGCCGCACCCCTTCCCGACAATTGTGCGTGATTTCCAGGCTGTAATATCAAAGGAGATAAAGCAGCAGATGCTTGAAAAGGAAGGCAGACTTCCCGATGCTGTACTTGCCTGTGTCGGCGGCGGTTCAAATGCTATCGGCAGCTTCTACCATTTTATAGATGATAAGGATGTAAGGCTTATCGGCTGCGAGGCTGCGGGCAGGGGGATAGATACCTTTGAAACAGCGGCTACCATTTCAAC
>DEHG01000093.1:15024-21858 GCA_002351795.1 Ruminococcaceae bacterium UBA2806
TGAAATCCTATTTCTGCCAGGATGATATGGGTCAGATAGCGCCTGTTTATTCGATATCGGCAGGACTTGACTACCCCGGAGTAGGACCGGAGCATGCTTATCTGCATGATATCGGCAGAGCAGAGTATACTGCAATTACAGATGATGAAGCAGTAAATGCATTTGAATATCTGTCAAAAACGGAGGGAATCATCCCTGCTATAGAATCAGCCCATGCAATTGCCTGTGCAATGAAGCTTGCACCGACAATGGATACGGATAAAATAATAGTTGTAACTGTTTCAGGCAGAGGCGACAAGGACTGTGCGGCAATTGCCCGTTACAGAGGGGAGGATATTTATGACTAAGATAAAACAGGCATTTGAAAACGGAAAGGCTTTCATACCCTTCATAACCTGCGGCGACCCTGACCTCGAAACAACTGCAGCAGTTGTAAGGGCAGCAGCTGAAAACGGCGCAGACCTTATTGAGCTTGGCATACCCTTTTCAGACCCGACAGCGGAAGGCCCCGTTATCCAGGCGGCAAATATCCGTGCCCTCAGCGGCGGAGTTGATACAGATAAGGTATTTGACCTTGTAAGAGATCTCAGGCAGGATGTAACGATACCGCTTGTATTCATGACATATGCAAATGTTGTATTTTCATACGGTTCCGAAAGGTTCATAAGCACTTGTGCAAATGTGGGCATTGACGGGCTTATCCTTCCCGATATCCCGTTTGAGGAAAAAGAGGAGTTCCTTGACATCTGTCACAAATATGATGTTGCACTAATATCGCTCATTGCGCCCACCTCAGCCAACAGGATCGGCATGATAGCAAAGGAAGCGGAAGGGTTTATTTATCTTGTATCAAGTCTCGGCGTTACGGGAACGAGGAGTGAAATAAAAACCGACCTTTCCTCGATAGTAAATGTTATCCGTGAAAATACCGATACTCCTGTTGCTGTAGGCTTCGGCATTTCAACACCGCAGCAGGCTCATGATATGGCGGCAGTATCCGACGGCGCAATTGTTGGTTCGGCAATAATAAAGCTGCTTGAAAAGCATGGAAAAGATGCAGCTGCGTATGTCGGTGAATTTGTGCGTGCCATGAAGGAAGCTTTATAAGCTATTAAAGCTCTAAATGAATAACCTCTGAAAGACTGATACGGACTTTCAGAGGTTTTTTCTGCTTTGCGGTGTTGTTGAACTATTTACTTTCATTTATTCGGGTTTAATTCAGACCTTTTTTAATATTTTATGCAATAGTATAATTGAAGGCAAAAACAGATCAGAAAAGTTCAGAAAAATATTTTTAAAAAACGACCCTTTTCAAAGATATACTGCAATAGTATAATTGAAAGCGAAAACAAATCAGAAAAGTTCAAAAAATTAAAAAAAAAATGAACCTTTTTAAAGATCATCTGCAATCATATAATTGGAAGCGTTAAAAACTTGCTATGCGAAAGGAAAAAAAATGAATGATAACGAACTGTTACATGGATTGAAGAACCATGACGAGTCGGCAATAGAACAGATCATGGAGCGTTACACACCCTATGTTTCGACGATAATATACAATCTGTCAAGGGGAAAGCTCAGTACGCCCGATATTGAGGAAACAGTGGCTGATGTGTTCTTCACCATATGGAAGGATCCGGAGAGGATCGAGGAAGGCTGTCTGAAAGGCTTTATCGCAGCTGTCGCCAAAAACAAGGCAAAGGAAAAGATCAGACAGGTGAAGCCAAAGCATGAGATAATCGATATTGAAGATGTTGTAATGGCGGATGAATATACGCTGACGGAGAACATCGACAATCAGATCCTGCAAAACGACATAAAGCAGGCGCTTGACCAATTCAAGGAGCCTGACAGGGAGATAGTGATAAGATACTATTACTATTATCAGACAGCGCCGAAGATAGCCGAGCTTCTTGATATGAAGCTTGAAGCGGTAAAGTCAAAGATCAAAAGAGCAAGAACAAAGCTGAAATCTTTCCTGAAAGAAAGGGGATATTAATTATGAAAACAAATAACATATTTGACAGAATGGATAAGGAAACAGAGGTAAACGAGCAGACTGTAATTGAGGAAACAGGCGTAAGCACAGATAAAGTAAAGGAGCTTTTCGGAGAGATGGTTAAAAACAACGGTAAAACAAAAGCTGTAAAGAAAAGAAAGACAAAAAAGGTCATCACAGTCATTGCGGCAGCAATAGCAGCTGTACTTGCCCTGGGTACGATAACAGCGGGTGCAACAGGAAGCTTTAACGGCGTATTCGGAAAAATGTTTTCCGGCGAAGCTGCTGACGGTATGTATTCCGGCGGAAGCGTGGATATCAGCAGCAATATCGTAAATGTTGATTTCAAGGGCATTGCAGGAGATAATGAAGAAGTATTCGGTCTTATGAATATGACTAAAAAGGACGGTACCGCCTTCTTTGAGGGTGACGCAAAGGAATATTTCGTTGTTTCCGATCAGCAGAACGACGGGGTTAATTCATCCGTGACCTGTACAAGATCACTTTCAGATCAGATTTCCGCAAAGCTTTTCTATCATGCAGATTCCGGCATCGGCTCAATGATGTACAATGTAGTTGACAATAACACCATTGAGGCAATATTCGGCTACAGCGATACAGAATTCAATATTATCGGTGAAACACTCAGCTTCAATGAGGATCATGTCACACTTTATCATATAGACGAGACATTTATGACAGGTAAGGAATACTTTGAAACATTCAACGAACATTCCGACAAGAACGACCCCTTCTGGTCAGACGGTCTGAGCGTATTTGAAAAGCTTGAAAAGCAGTACGGCAAAAAGCTTAATGACAATCAGATGATATATTTTGATAATAACGGAAATGTATCTCTCCTCAGCAGCACAAAGCTTGATATTGACCTTAATGGTTCTGTAAAACTCAACTATAAGGATACCTCAAGAAAGATCACAGAAGCAGAAGGCATAAAGACTACCTTCAGCGGCAGTGAAGTGACTGTCAGATCACTTGATGTACGTCCGTTTTCCGTAAGACTGGAGCTTGAATATCCCACAGCAGATACTGAGGAGCTTGCAGACATACATGATAAACAGTCTCCCAATGCAGTAAACAGCATTACTGTAACAATGAAAAACGGCAAATCATACACAAGCGACAACTCACCTGGTTTCAGCAGCGATAACACAGAACGTCTGACGTTCTCATTCAGCGACAAAACAAGAGTTGTTATTGATCCCCAGCAGATAAGCAGGATAGTATACAACGGAACAACACTTTATTCGGAATAAAAATGCTGATATCAGTTAATGACAGTTCACATTAAGGACATGCCTGACTTCCGTATTCCTTTATGATCTTGTCGATATGCGCGCCGCTTTCAAGCTGATTCAACATTGTCAGTGCAGGATTTGTACGATTTTCGATCCGATCATAAAGCGGCGCAAGATATATTTCTTCACCATAGCCACGCTCGATAAGTCCCTGTCGGCAAAGGTCAATAACCTGCTTCGCCAGAGTGTACAGACTGTCAGTATTTATATATGCGGGTTTGACTCTGCATACAAGCTGGCGGCGCAGTTCGACCGCATTATATCCGTTGTTGTAAAGCGAATGGTCATTATTTATAAGTTCCGCAAGCTCCTCTGTTTTATCAAGCAAGCCGATATGAAATGCCGCAACTGTCATTGCATCGCTTATCGGCTGACAGCAGGCGCTGCGGAATTCTATTGTTCCTCTGAAAGTAAGATCTTCGGATTTGAATGTACGCAGATATGCTATATCCTCGGGCTGAGGATGAAATTCCATAGAGCATATTTCGCCGTTTTCGAGATATTCTCCAATAAGCGTTTCCGTATTGAAATACTCAAGAAGATTTACGGGCTTGAAATTCAGATACTTTCCGTTTCTTTCAACACAGTAAATGGCGGTGGTTGAAATATAATTCAGAAGATCATCGACTGATTTTATCTCACAGTCATACATACCGACATTATGCGGGTTGATGCCGTGCGTACTGTTTTCCCATAGCATATCACGGCAGCAGAGAAGATCTGTATTTTCTCCGAGCAGTACAGAGTTGCTGAACAGGAGAGCTTTTATTGGTTCAAGCTGATTGAAGGTGTTTATCACCTGAGGCAGTCTGTCCTTTGTGACATCAAGCTGTACCTGGGAGGCGCTTGAAAACATACCGAACTGCGGATAACGGTGAAAATACATCGGCAGACAGGCATATTTTGAAAAGGATGACAGATGATGGAACAGCATTTTATATCTGCCGTTTTCTATCGGAACATTGTCATTTACCATGCGGTTAGGGTTTATACCCATTCCTGTAAGGGTATAGTTAAAGTCCTTGAAATGGTCCTGTACAAAATCATAATACCGTCTGAACCGCCCGTATATGGTGTGCAGTTCACTTTCCCTGCCAAAGGAAAACTCCATATTATTGTATGAGCAGTCGTAGGAAAATACATCTCCGTTTGTCTTATTCAATGCGGAATAGATATGTCCATGGTCGTCTATTCCCGTGGGGATAAAATCAAAGTTCTTGAGAAACAACTCTGTAAGCTTATGAACAATATCAAAATTCACTGCTTTGTGTGAGAGATTAACAACAGGCATTTCTATCTCAACGCCTATGAAGCTGCCGTCTTTGTTTTCAGTTGGTTTTATATAGCGGTCATACAGAATTTTTATTACTTCATCTTTTGTCATAAATATCACCTTCGCATTATATTACGCTTTTAAAGATTTGCAAATATCTGATACAGAAGCTTCATGGATTCTTCACTTTCAAAGTATTCGTGGCCGTGATTCGTTCCGTTTTTGGTAAGGCTGCCCTTGTAATATGCTAAAAGTCTTGTAAATGGCAGAGGCTGCCATTCCTCGTCGCTGAGTGGAACGGTGGCAAGCAGGGTGTGATTCTCCTTGTTCAGACAATAAAGCGTTCCCCTGCAGTTGGTATGTGCATATAGATACTTTCCGTCCGAAAACAGCAGGTTCAGTTTATTGCCCTTTGCCATTGAGCATATTATTTCGTCAAAAAGAGAAAAGCGTTCTTCAAATAAAAGTCTCGCCCCTTTTTTGTTCTGCGCTTCATTCAATCTGTCGATCAGGTACAGAAGGATTCTTTCGCTGTCGGTATCGCCAAGCTGTTTTTTTACATATTTACTCATCGGGGGATAATCAAATATTGTTCCGTTATGAATAAGAGTCCAGCGTCTGCCGGTGTTATCTTTAGCAGTAAACGGATGGCAGTTTTTGTATTCAACATTACCGATGGTTGCATAACGGATATGTGCAAGCATGATCTTTGAATGTATGGGTTGGGATAGTCTTTCTTTCAGATAATTGCTTTCTGACGCCTTCATGCTTTCCTTTTCGATAAGCGCACTCTCTCTGGCGATGCAAGCAAGTCCCCAGCCGTGGGGATGGCGTTCGCTGTGGCTGTAAAATGTGCGGAGATAGTCGTTTGCAGAAAAATCATCCCGTGAGGACAATCCGAATATTTCACACATAGCCGACACTCTCCCTGTATTCCTTTGCCAATGCAAGACCCTTATTCATATAATCATCTCCGAAACGGCTGCTGACCTTCTCCGCATAGCTTTGACCCGTTTCTGTTTTTCTCAGCTGATACTCAATAATACTGTTGAATTCCGGAAAATGCTTTCCTGTGAAATACTTGATTTCTTCAAGAACACTTATCGCTCTTTGCCTGATATCATCATTCCCAAACAGGGCAGCGTTCTTTACATCCCGTATAGCCTTTGTCTGATCTTTGCCGTTAAAATCATATTGCGGAAGTGATGCAAGAAAAAGCATAAGCAAATGAACAAAACGTATGTCCTCGGTGAAAATTCCTGTAGGGGATAGGGGATTGACGTCAATTACACGAAGCTCTAAATGATTGATTCCTTTTTCCGAAAGGGCTTCAAGACTGTTTTCGCCCCTTGGTTTCAGCCTTACGGGATAATAAAGCTCAGACACGGAACGCAGATTCCCGTCGTCAATATAGCGCTGTATGCTTGCAATATAGCTGTCAAGGTCGGAATAGTCAAGTATAGGCGTGAAGTGGTTCCAGTATCCCATATCAGAGCATCTGACGGATGAATAGACATTGCTGCCTGCGCCTGTTGAAGAGTCCGTAACAGGACTTGCCGCAGTAAGATAAACCACAAGCCATGCATATTCTGTAAGTCTTGCCGAAAGATCAAGATACAGACGGTTTTTGAAACTGAGAAGATCTTTTTCGTGACTTTGTTCAAATGCATTTCTGACAAGCTCTTCCGTAAATGAAAAATTAAGATGTATGCCCGAAAACAGCATTTTTATCTTTCCGTATTTCCCGGCAAGATACTGACGATAGACCGATTTATTTTGCAGGCTTCCGGTGTATTTTGCAACAGGGATCTCATCCTCGCCTTTGATTTTCGGCGGATTTGAAAACGGCCATAGGTATTCATCTCTTTCACGAAGTCTGCCGTTTACGATTCTTTGCAGATTCAGAAGATGCTCATTGACCTGCTCCGGTTCGGTAAATACGTCGCTTATAAGTTCTGTCTGATTTTCACAAAAATCACGGTCGATATTTTTATTGTCTTGAAAAGGGTGCGGTGACTGTGCAAGTCTGCCGTCTATGTTTATACGCAGGCTTTCTCTTTCAATGCCAAATTCGGCTTGTTTAAGACATTTTTTTATTGTATTATTGTTTAAATCGAATAGCATAATCTCATCTCAATTCATTATTAAAACATAGTTTACATATGTATTTGATAGGCTTTATGTCATATCTGTTTAGTAGGTAATTATATCATATTTCTCATAATATGTCAATACCCGATAGAGAA
>DEHG01000028.1 GCA_002351795.1 Ruminococcaceae bacterium UBA2806
TTTTTTATATTTTTTTAATATTTATGTTTTATTTTTTAAACAAACTGCAATGTATGACAGGTCGGCGCTCTTATGATGAAGCTGAATCCGTGAAACTCAATTTAAAAGACACATTTTTATTGCATCAGGAAGTTTGATTAAATGTATCACAGATTTCTTTCATGCAGCAGTTTTCGCAGTATGCTTTTCTTGCGGTGCAGACTTCCCGCCCGTGAATGACAAGACGGTGACAGAAATCATTTGATTTTTCGGGAGGGAGGAGAGGGCGCATGATTTTTTCTATCTTTGCCGCATCCTTGATTTTATGGAAACCAAGCCTTGATGTTATCCTGATACAATGTGTATCAACTACAACTGCGGGTTTTCCGTAAATATCGCCCACAACTAAATTTGCGGTCTTTCTGCCTATACCGGGCAGTTTTATCAGTTCCTCTATCGTATCGGGAACAACTCCTCCGAAATTATCACAAAGCATCTTTGCCATTGCCGAAATATCCCTTGCCTTTGTTTTATACAGCCCGCAGGTCTTGATAAGCTCCTCGATCTCAGAAACGTCCGCATCAGCAAAATCCTTTGCTGTAGGGAATCTTTCAAATAAAGCGGGAGTTACCATATTCACACGTTTATCGGTACACTGAGCCGCAAGACGGGTAGCAATAAGCAATTGCAGCGGGTCTGTATATGTCAGGGAGCAGATTGCATCAGGATATTCCTTTTCGAGCAGTTCCACGGCTTTTTCGGCTTTTTCTTTATCGTTCATTTTTTCCTCCGCAGTTATAACCATTTATAAAGCTTTACAGGCTTATAAAAATCCTCGTCTCTTTGGACAAGTCCTTCTTTTTCAAGGGCGTACAGCAATTTATCAAAGTTTTCATGAAACCTTATTGCTTTTACATTATCATTATTATTGAAATGCATTGTCAGACCCAGATATTTATATTCCGGCTTTGCGCTTTGGTCGTATTCGACCTTTCTGATATCGGAAAATGTATATTCCTTTGTGTCCTTTCCTTTAACAGCAGTTATCCTTTCGCCGTCAATAATGATCCTGCTGCCCTTTCCGCTGAGATATGCAAAGGTATTTGCCATGGCTGCAATAATAAATATTATCTGTGCTATTGTAAATGCAGCCATTACAATTATCAGGAAAACATTTTTGACTTTAAAGCCGCCGAAAAAAACATTTACATCAAGAATAATAAACAGGACAGCTATAGGTACAGCAACACAAAATATCAATAAAAGTCTGCCGAGCATTTGTTTTTTTGTCGGTCTTATCTCGTATTTTTCGTTCATGTTAATAAATCAGCTCCATTCCTTCAGAAATGATTTTAAAAATCGGGATAACCCTTTGAAATAAATAAGGGTTATCCCATGAGAGGCGATTAGTCTCTCTTTTTGCTGTCGATCTCGTCCTTAGCCATCTTTATGAAGTCCTCAACAGGCATTGCGCCAAGATTGACATTCTTTCTGCTGCGGACAGATACAGTTCCTTCTTCAACCTCTTTGTTGCCGATAACGAGCATATAAGGTATCTTTTCAAGCTGAGCCTCTCTGATCTTGTAGCCGATCTTTTCACTCCTGAGGTCAGTCGTTACTCTTATGCCGGCAGCAAGAAGCTTGCTTTCGATCTCCTTTGCCTTGTCTGCAAGGTTTTCGCTCAGCGGCATTACACGAACCTGCTCCGGCATGAGCCACATCGGGAGAGCACCTGCAAAATGCTCCAGCATATAAGCAAGAGTTCTTTCAAAGCAGCCGAGAGATGTTCTGTGGATGATATAGGGCAGCTTTTTCTGACCGTCCTTGTCAACATAATACATACCGAATTTTTCCGCAAGCAGCATATCTATCTGAATTGTAACAATAGTGTCCTCCTTGCCGAATACGTTCTTGTACTGTATATCAAGCTTCGGACCGTAGAATGCAGCCTCGTCAAAGCCTATCTCATATTCAAGTCCGATATTGTCAAGTATGCGTTTCATGGCAGCCTGGGCAGCCTCCCACTGTTCGGCAGTGCCCTCATATTTGTTGCTGGGGTTGGCGGGATCCCACTGTGAGAAACGGAATGTGCAGTCTTCAAGAAGTCCGACCGTATCAAGGAAGTATTTAGCAAGCTCCATACAGCCCTTGAATTCCTCTTCAAGCTGATCGGGTCTGATTATGTAATGACCCTCGGAGATAGTAAACTGACGTACACGGATAAGACCATGCATTTCGCCTGATGCTTCGTTTCTGAAAAGTGTGGATGTTTCCGTAAGACGCATGGGCAGCTCTCTGTATGAACGCTGCTTGTTGAGGAATACCTGATACTGGAACGGGCATGTCATAGGACGCAGCGCAAAACATTCCTTTGTTTCATCGTCAGCATCACCGAGGACAAACATACCGTCACGATAATGATCCCAGTGACCTGAGATCTTATAAAGATCACGCTTTGCAAGAAGCGGTGTTTTTGTAAGCTGACAGCCCTTTGACTGCTCAACATCCTCTACCCATCTTTGCAGGAGCTGAATAACTCTTGCGCCCTTTGGCAGGAGAACAGGGAGTCCCTGACCTACATAATCTACCGTTGTGAAATATTCAAGCTCACGGCCTATCTTGTTATGGTCACGCAGCTTTGCTTCTTCAAGCATTTTGAGATGTTCTTCAAGCTGTGAAGCCTTGGGGAAGGAAACACCGTAAACACGGCAGAGCTGATGATTCTTGCTGTCGCCCCTCCAGTATGCGCCTGTGCAGGCAGTAAGCTTTATAGCTTTAACAGGAGAAACGCTCATAAGGTGGGGACCTGCACAAAGGTCTGTGAATTCACCCTGCTTATAGAAGCTGATATCCTCGCCCTTGTCGGAATGTTCCCTGCAAAGCTCGACTTTGTACGGCTCGTCCATATCCTCGAGCAGTTTTACAGCTTCATCAGGCGGCAGCATGAATTTTTCAACTTCAAAGCCTTCCTTGACTATTTTTTTCATTTCAGCAGTGATCTTTTCAAGCTCTTCGGGTGAGAAGGGCTTTTCAACATCGAAATCATAATAAAAGCCGCTGTCTATTGCGGGACCGATTGCAAATTTTGCGGACGGATACAGACGCTTTACAGCCTGGGCAAGGATATGAGATGTTGTATGCCAGAATGCCTTTTTGCCGTCATTGCTGTCAAATGTAAGAATTTCAAGATGACAGTCTTTGTCAAGAACAGTCCTCAGATCGCATACAGCGCCGTCCACCTTACATACGCAGGCGGATTTGTACAGTCCCATGCCCAGTGATTTGGCAGCATCGGCTGCACTTATACCGCTTTCAAATTCCTTCACTACATCATCCTTCAAAGTTACCTTTATCATTTTTATAACCTCCGTTTAATAAACTTCCGCTGTATCGGGAACAACAAAAACGCCCCTGCTGCATTTGTAAAAACACAGCAGGGGCGAAGCTTTACACTTCACGGTTCCACCCTGATTTCCGGTCAAAGACCGCTCATTAAGACGAAATAACGATCGTCAGCCGTTCCGACTCAGGCAAAGCGGTCATCGGAAAGCTCAGAGGTGGTATCAGAAAAGTTATGTATACAGCGGCTTACAGCCGGTGACCGCTGATCTCTGAAATACATTTATTACCTTTCTGCGTCCTCGTCACAGCAGATACAATATCATAATAGCAATATAACACTATTTTTTATAATTGTCAATGGTCATTTTGAAATTTTTAATAATAGAAGCATATTGAACACGGCAGACGGGATTGCCGCCGTTTAAAATGCAGTCCTCATAATCATGGATTCGGTATTCTTACGCTTTCAAACATTTCCCCGAGGATTTTCCCTGAATTGCTCGTATCAATTTCTCTGACCTTTGCTTTGATTTTCAGCAGATTTGCGGGGCGCAGAACTATCTCATCAGCTTTCAGCTCAAGGATATTCTTTGTGATCGCGCTGTCCGCAACGACCTCGCCGTAAATTGATACGGTTTTATTATTATCATGTGCATTGTCGATAATAAGCTTTACAAGTTTTCTTATTGCAGGGTGATAAGGTCTGTAAAAATCAGTAAGCTTCTGGTTTTCTCTGTCCATAGCCAATGTATACTGGATAAGATTATTGGTATTGATGGTAAGAAAATCGACCTCTTTGCTTATCTCATCGGATATTATCGCAGCGGCAGGCGTTTCTATAACGACTCCGAGACGTACATTCTCGCTGAATGATTCACCCTTTAATCTGAGGCCATTTTTGATTTTTCCTATCTCTCTTTTTACATAATCTATTTCTTCCATACTGCTTATCATGGGAAGAAGGATGGAGAGATTTCCGAAATTTGACGCCCTGTACAGCGCCCTGAGCTGTGTTCTGAAAAACTCCGGATTTTCAAGAGAAATCCTTATGCCCTTGAAGCCGAGAGCGGGATTTTTTTCATTCGGTATATCAAGATAATCCATACCCTTTCCGGATCCGCAGTTTGCCGTGGCTATTGTAACATTTTTTCCGGGGAAGGCACGTATAATAGTCTTGTATGTTTCAAACTGTTCGTTTTCATCGGGCGCTTTTTCACGGTTCATAAATAAAAGCTCACTTCTGAAAAGCCCGATACCTTCCGCATCATTTGCCTTTGCCTTCTCGATATCTTCAATTCGTCCGATATCAGCCGATAAACGTATATATTGTTTATTTCTGGTTTCGGAGGGAAGTCCGACCTGCTTTTTAAGTCTTTGCTGCTGCTTTACATACCTGTCCCTTTTTGCATTGTAAAGCGCCATTGTATTGATATCAGGATCAACAATGACCTTTCCAAGCTGACCGTCTATAATTGCCGTCTGACCCGAAAAGCTTCCGAGCGGTTCATGTATCTGAATGACAGAGGGAAGACCCATTGTTCTTGCAAGGATAGATGTATGGGAGTTCTGAGAACCGCCGTTTGTTACAAATCCGAGAAGATGATCCTCTTCAAATGAGATAGTATCGCTTGGCAGCAGATCAGCAGCGGCAACAATTACAGGATCGTTCGCATTTATAAGATTGGTATTTACTGACCCCTTGTTCTGTAATATCTGAAGCAGTATCTGTGCAGCGTCAATAATGTCATTGCACCTTGCCCTGAAATAATCATCGTCAATAGCCCTGAACATATCGGCAAGCTTTTTTGAGGCATTGAATACTGCAAGTTCCGCATTCTTGCGCTTTTTGATAGCGTTTTCAACCAGTTCGACAAATTTGGAATCCTCAAGTATCAGGATGTGAGTCTGAAAAATAACAGATTCCTTTTTTGTGACCTTTTCGCAGGCATTATCATAAATAGTTTTCAGCTGTTCCTTTGCCATTTCCATACCTGCATGATAACGGGCAAGCTCAAGCCCGACATCATCAACTTCGTAATCAGGTATGTCAAGAATGGATTTTTTAAAAAAATACAGCTTTCCGATCGCAATTCCGCCAGAAACGCCTTTTCCGATTAATTCCCTCATACATCTCACCTCTTTCTGTCAAATGATAGATCGTTATGAATAGCAGACAAAAAGGATACATTTGTACTAATCATAACCTGCCGTTTTCTCCTGTAAAAAATTTCATTGATATTGCCATCTTATCTCTCTTATATCCATTAAACTACAAAACTTCCAAAATGTCAAGTAGATAAAATTACGGTTTTGTATAAATTGCAATGAAAAACAGAGAAATTTTAAGTTGTAAATTGTTAGATTTTACCAATAATACATAAAAGTGGGCAAATGTATCAAAAATCATGACTATGAAGAAAAAAACTGACAATATAATGTATATGAAAAGAGGATAATAAAATGCAACAATGATGATAAATATTTATTGACACGGTAATGAAAATATAGTATAATTTTACATATATAGAGAGTAAAAATGCATGATATGTCAGAATCTGCTTGAATCAGGAGGAATTATCTATGCAGGAAAATATATGCAGTATACCGGTAAATGACGTATTTCTGCCCAAGGACAGATGTCCGATGTGCAGGATGAGGGATATGCTTGAAGAAAGAAAGGCGCAGTACATAACAGGTTCGGCAATGATGGAGCCAAGCGTCAGAGTGCAGACGAATCAGCAGGGCTTTTGCTTCAGGCATTTTGAACAGATGGTAAGACTTGGCAAGCGTTTGTCCAATGCGCTTATACTTGAAAGTCATCTCCAGCAGATATCTGAGGAATATGTGCCGACAATTGCGCCCAAAAAGCCGGATAAGAAAAAGATGGCTGCTCTGGGAACCATGCTTAACGATTGCTTTATCTGCCGTGATCTGAAGCAGAATATGGAAAATATGGTGCGTATCGTCCATGCAATGTGGATAAGCGAGCCTGAATTCCGTCAGCTTTATGCCCAGCAGCAATTCATATGTCTTGAACATTTCTATCTTCTTATGAATGTTGACCAGAAAGGGCTTGGCAAAAACTATCAGGCATTTTATGAGGTAACTTCAATGCTTACAGGCAGCTACCTTGAAAGACTTGTAAAGGATGTTCATCACTTTGCGTCTATGACCGACTACCGAAGCATAGGCAGCAATAACTGGGCAGGAACAAAGGACAGTATAGAAAGATCCATAGAATTCCTTACGGGCGAGCTGCTGCCGGTTGAGGATATAGGCGACTGGGAAGCAGAGGAATGATCGTCCTGCTGCGGCTTAAAAAGTTATAGCTAATTTATAAAAAAGACTTGACACGCCCCCCTGTTTGTGGTATATT
>DEHG01000011.1 GCA_002351795.1 Ruminococcaceae bacterium UBA2806
TTAGGAGGCGAACGCTCTATCCTGCTGAGCTACGAAGACAAATATATATTTTTTTGCTACTCTATCATTTTACAATATTTTTTTCTGTTTGTCAAGTTTTGAAATCGGATAATGTTTTTTCCTGAAATTATAATTAATACTATAATATGACCGTCTGCGACACGGCGTCGGAGGTATAATAAACTGTCGGATACGGACAGAAAACCGGCGCAAAAAGGGTAATTGATTACTACTGTAAAACAATTTATTGTACTGCAAAAAAATATAATGAAAATAAATAAAAAGTATGCAAAAAGCACTTGAAATTTATTAAAAATTAATGTATTATAGTAAGTAATAAACAGTAATTGGTAATAAAGGAGTTGTTTTATATGCAGCTTTGCAATAATGAGGAAAAACGCGAGTTTGATGAGTACCTGTTTCACAGCGGTGAACATTTCCGTGCGTATTTATATATGGGCGCACATAAGGAAAACAGACTTGGAAAAGACGGCGTTATGTTCCGTGTCTGGGCGCCTAATGCGAAATCCGTTTCGGTAGTAGGTAATTTCAATAACTGGGATCGCAATGCCCATCCTATGATACATACTACTGACGGCGGCGTGTGGGAGTGCTTTATAGCGGATATCGTAGAACCGTATTCGGTATATAAATACAGTATTGAGACATGGGACGGAACCTGTATGATGAAATCCGACCCGTACGCTTATCACTTTGAAACACGTCCTAACAATGCTTCCGTTTATGTTGATATTGACGGCTTTGAGTGGCACGATCAGGATTGGGCGCAGACAAAGCATGAGCGTGAGTCATACAGCAACCCCATGAATATCTATGAGATCCATGCCGGCTCATGGAGAAAATATAAGGACGGCAACCACTTCTCATACAGTAAGCTTGCTGATGAGCTTATACCTTATCTTAAGGAAATGGGATATACCCATGTTGAAATGATGCCGCTTACAGAATATCCCTTTGACGCATCATGGGGCTATCAGGTAACAGGCTACTATGCTGTTACATCACGTTACGGCAGTCCTTTTGATTTTATGGAATTTGTTGATAAGTGCCATAAGGCAGGCATTTATGTAATTATGGACTGGGTACCGGCTCACTTCCCGAGAGACGCTTTCGGTCTTGCGAGATTTGACGGAACTCCCTGCTATGAATATGCTGACTGGAGAAAGGGCGAGCATAAGGACTGGGGTACTCTGGTATTCGACTACGGCAGAAATGAAGTAGTATGCTTCCTTATCTCAAGCGCTATCTTCTGGATGGATTATTATCATATCGACGGTATCCGTGTTGACGCTGTTGCTTCAATGCTCTATCTCGATTACAGCAGACGTGACGGCGAATGGGTGACAAATAAATTCGGCGGCAAGGAAAACCTTGAGGCTGTGGCATTCCTGCAGAAGCTCAATGAGGCTGCTTTCAAGTTCTATCCGGATGTACTTATGATAGCTGAGGAATCGACCTCATGGCCGATGGTTTCAAGACCTACATATTCGGGCGGTCTGGGCTTTAACTATAAATGGAATATGGGCTGGATGAATGATATGCTTCATTACATATCCCTCGACCCGCTTTACAGACCGTTCAATCATGATAATCTTACATTCTCATTCTTCTATGCATTCTCCGAGAACTTTATCCTTCCTATCTCGCATGATGAGGTGGTTTACGGTAAGGCTTCTCTTATCAATAAGCTGCCCGGCAACTATGAACAGAAATTTGCCGGCGACAGAACCTTCGTTGCCTATATGATGGCTCATCCGGGTAAAAAGCTTACCTTCATGGGTACTGAATTCGGTCAGTTCAAGGAATGGGATTATGCGACCGAGCTTGACTGGCTGCTGCTTGAATATCCTGCTCATCAGCAGATCAAGGAATTCTTCAAGGCTGTAAACCATTTCTATCTTGAAAACTCACCGTTCTGGGAGGTCGATTATTCATGGGAAGGCTTCCAGTGGATATCCAATGACGACTATACACAGTCCGTTATCAGCTTCAGAAGAATTGATAAGCAGGGCAATGAGGTCATTGTTGTATGTAACTTCCAGCCGATGCTCAGAGAGGAATACAGGATAGGCGTTCCCTTTGACGGTACATACAGCGAGGTATTCAATACGGATAATCCTCAGTTCGGCGGTTCGGGCATTACCAATGGTACGCATATCGTATCCGACAGGATCCCGATGCATGGTCATGAGCAGTCAATTTCTCTTACACTTCCGCCTATGTCCGTAATGTATTTCAAGTGTACACGCAGAAGAGAAAAGAGAATAGCCAAGACCGTTTCAACTGCTTTCGGTGAAGAGAAGACTCTCGTTAAAAAGACAGAGGCTGCTCTCGCAAAAATAGCTCTGGCTAAGAAGGCTGAGGAAGAAGCCAAGAAAGCTGAGGAAGAGGCTAAGAAGAAAGCAGCAGAGGAAGCTAAAAAGGCTAAAAAGGCAGAAAAAGAAGCAAAAAAGGCTGAAAAGGCTGCCGCAAAGAAAAAAGCCGAAGACTGATATTGAATTGTAAATTGAGGTTCTGAAATCCTGCATAAGCAAAAGCTTTTCATTATCGTTCACAACAAATATAAATAAATAAGGAGGAATACGAAATGTATCCAAAACAAGAAGTCGTTGCTATGCTGCTTGCCGGCGGTCAGGGAAGCAGACTGGGTGTTCTTACCCAGAAATTAGCAAAACCCGCCGTTCCCTTTGGCGGTAAGTACCGTATAATTGACTTCCCGCTTTCAAACTGTGTAAACTCGGGCATTGATGCAGTGGGCGTTCTTACACAGTATCAGCCGCTTGTACTCAACGAGTATATCGGAAGCGGTCAGCCATGGGACCTTGACGGCAATAACAGTGGTGTAAGCGTACTTTCACCATATCAGCAGGTAAAGGGCGCAGACTGGTATTCGGGTACTGCTAACGCTATCTATCAGAATATCAATTATATCGACAGATACAATCCGGATTATGTTGTTATCCTTTCCGGTGACCATATCTATAAGATGGACTATTCAAAGATGATCGCTGAGCATAAGGCTAATAATGCTGACTGTACTATCGCTGTAATAGATGTACCGCTGGCTGAGGCTTCACGTTTCGGCATTATGAATACAAATCCCGACGGCTCTATCTATGAGTTTGAGGAGAAGCCCGAAAAGCCGAAGAGCACAAACGCTTCTATGGGTATCTATGTATTCAGATATGACAAGCTCAGAAAATATCTTATCGAGGATGAGGAAACAGAAGGCTCATCTCATGACTTTGGTAAGGATATCCTTCCGAAGATGCTTGCTGACGGTCTGAAGATGTATGCATATCAGTTCGAGGGATACTGGAAGGATGTCGGAACGATAGACAGTCTCTGGGAGTCCAATATGGATCTTCTTGACCCGAATGTTCCGCTTGATCTTACAGATGAGTCATGGAAGATATATTCAAGAAATCCCGTTGTACCGCCTCAGTATATAGCTGAAACAGCTGAGGTCCAGAATTCACTTATCGCAGACGGCTGCTCAATTAGCGGTTCTGTTGATTTCTCTGTTCTGTTCTCGAATGTTGTTGTAAAGCCCGGTGCAGTTGTACAGGATTCCATCATCATGCCCGGTTCTGTTATAGAAGAAGGCGCAGTTGTACAGTATGCTATCGTATCTGAAAATACAGTTATCGGCAAGAACGCTGTTGTAGGCGCTCGTCCCGAAACTATAGTTGATAAGGATCAGTGGGGCATCGCAGTTAT
This sequence comes from Ruminococcaceae bacterium UBA2806, assembly GCA_002351795.1. Taxonomy (GTDB): domain Bacteria; phylum Bacillota; class Clostridia; order Oscillospirales; family Acutalibacteraceae; genus UBA1213. The sequence continues at coordinate 3,742 of DEHG01000011.1, forward strand.
CGGCGATAACCTCAAGATAGGCGCAGGCGCAAAGATAGCACCTAAGGCCATGGTTTCAAAAGATGTAGAGGAGGTTGAAGAATAATGCGCGGCAATAATATTATGGGTATCATCTTCGCCAATCTGCATGAAAGACTTATCAGTGAGCTTACTGAGGTCAGGATCATGGGTGCAGTTCCCTTCGGCGGAAAATATCGTCTTATCGACTTCCCGCTTTCAAATATGGTAAACTCGGGTATCAATAAGGTCGGCGTTATCACAAAGATAAACTATCAGTCCATTATGGATCATATCGGTAACGGTAAGGCATGGGATCTTTCCAGAAAACAGGGCGGTCTTTTCATTCTTCCGCCTTTCACAGATCAGAGTAATTATTCAAACAGAGTTTCAACTCTTAACAGCATACGTCCCTTCCTTGAAAATTCAACTCAGGAATATGTTGTTCTCTCTGACTGCGATACCATCTGCAATATAGATTATCAGGATGTTTGCAGAAAGCATCTTGAAAACGGCGCTGACATTACTCTTGTATATAAGAGAGATCAGCTTCCCGAAAAGCTTCATGATCCTACTGTCCTTTCATTTGATTCAAAGGGCAAGGTCATTGATGTACAGATCAGCAACAATATCACAGGTTCCTGCAGCTATTATACAAATATGCTCTTTATCAAGAGAGAGCTTCTTATGGAGCTTATTGATAAGTGCATAAGCAAGAACACACTTAACTTCAAGCGTGATATTATCCAGGGTGAATATAAGGACCTCAATATATATGGTTATGAGCTTAAAGGCTTCTCACCTGTCATCACTTCAATGAGCGATTATTTCAATGCAAATATGGCTCTTATGAATGAGGATATCAGGGCAGACCTCTTTAACAGTGATAACCCCATCTATACAAAGGTAAGAGACGATATGCCCACAAAATACGGTCTTGGCTCAAAGGTAAAGAATTCCCTTATCGCTAACGGCTGTATCATTGAGGGTGAGGTTGATAACTGCGTACTGTTCAAGGGCGTTCATATCGGCAAGGGTACAAAGGTCTCCAACTGTGTTATCATGCAGGATACCAAGATAGGTGCTGACAGTAATCTCAGCTATGTCATTGTTGATAAGGATGTTACCGTAAAGGATGAAAGAACTCTTATGGGTTATCTTTCATATCCTGTTTATATCAGCAAGGGCAGTGTAGTATAAAGTATTCGATGATCCCGCTCCGCCAACGGCGGGGCGGGAATTATGCATTTGGAGGTGCGTTAAATGAAAGTATTGTATGCAGCCAGTGAGGCGCAGCCTTTTGCAGCTTCGGGCGGTCTGGCAGATGTTGCCGGTTCACTCCCTCATGCTCTCCGTAAAAGGCTTATCGCCTGCCGTATCGTAATGCCGCTTTACGGGGATATCCCTCAGCCACTCAGGGATAACCTCAGATTCGTAACAAGCTTTTCAGTACCTGTTTCGTGGAGAAGGCAGTACTGCGGTCTTTTTGAAACAAGATATAACAGTGTAATTTATTATTTTATCGACAACGAATATTATTTCAAGCGCCAGGGGCTTTACGGTCATTATGATGATGCCGAAAGATTTGCGTTTTTCTCAAGAGCGTGCCTTGAAATGCTTCCCTACATAGATTTCAAGCCCGATGTTATCAACTGCAATGACTGGCAGACGGCGCTTATTCCTACATATTATGATATTTTCTATAAGAATAATGACTGGTACAGGGGTATCAAGACGGTATTTACCATTCACAATATCCAGTATCAGGGTCAGTATGGCAGAGAGCTTTATGAAGAGGTAGTCGGCATCCCGCCGGAGCACAGAAGTCTGCTTGATTTCGACGACTGCATCAACTTTATGAAGGGCGCTATCGAAACTGCAAACAGGGTAACCACCGTTAGCCCGAGCTATGCATGGGAGATAAGGGATCCATGGTTCTCGCATAAGCTTGACCCGATACTTAACGCCCGTTCATGGAAGCTTCGTGGTATACTTAACGGAATTGATAATACTTCATACAATCCTGCAACGGATATTCAGCTGTATGCTCATTACACGCCTGAGGATCTGTCAGGAAAGGCTGTGAACAAGCAGAGACTTCAGGAAAGACTCGGACTGGAGCAGAACCCCGATGTGCCGATAATTGCTATGGTAACAAGACTTGTTGCCCATAAGGGACTTGACCTTGTAAAGCAGGCTCTTGACCAGATGATGAGGGAAGAATATGTACAGTTTGTAATGCTCGGATCAGGTGACTGGGAATATGAAAGCTTCTTCCGTGCAATGCATGAGCGTTATCCGGGCAGACTTTGCTTCTGCAACGGATTTATTCCGGAGCTGTCGAGAAAGATTTATGCGGGCGCTGATATATTCCTCATGCCGTCAAAGGCTGAACCCTGCGGACTTTCACAGATGATCGCTCTTCGTTATGGTACTATTCCGATAGTAAGAGAGGTCGGCGGTCTGAGAGACTCCATTCAGGACAGCGGCACAGGCGAGGGCAACGGATTTACATTTGCAGATTATGATGCTATGGCAATGCTTGGATGTATCAGACGTGCGATCGCAGGATACTGGCAGCGTGACGGCTGGAAGATACTTGTTCAGCGTGCAATGCGCTGTGACAACAGCTGGGCTAAGTCAGCTACGGAATACATCAATCTTTATAAAGAAGTAATGAACGAATGACAGCCGCAGTAATGCTGTTCGCAGATTTTTTTCCATGATTTTTTGTACCATGTGCGGTATGATAGATATATCAAAGGCGCCGGCAGCAATTTTTGTTTTGCAAACTTCTTACGTTTGATCAAGTTGCGCCTTGTAAGAGATACTTGCAGCGAATTTTTTATCTTTAAGGTCAAAGATACTGCCGGACGGCAGTTTAATGTATCTCGTCCTATTAAAGATGCAAACAGCAGTTTATATTTTTGTCAGACAGGAGTGCAGCGGCTTCGGCTCTGCGCCTGTAAAAATAATTGCATCTTGTTAAAAGCATTCATCGGGGAGTATTCTCCGATGCTGCTTTTTATCTGAATATTTATTTTATGACAAGGAGTGGTAATATGAACATGGCGGAAATGATGAAAGAAACAGCTAATGTGACATTGACGGAAAACGGCGCAGTTACTCTCAGGACAACAGGCTCGGATTGCCTTGATTTGTTTTCGACAATCGGCGCACTCAGAAAAGCAGATGAAAATGACATTATCGAACGCTTTATCCGCGCATACTGCGAATCTCCCGATACTGCAATGAAGATCTTGTTTTATGCAAGAGATGTCCGTGGCGGTCTTGGCGAAAGACGTACATTCCGCATACTGCTCAGATGGCTTGCGGATAATCATTCGGCAAGCGTAATAAAAAATATTCAGTACATACCTGAATTCGGAAGGTATGACGACCTTCTTGAGCTTTCAGGGACTGCCTGCGAATCCGAAGCTGTGGCTTTTATAAAAGAACAGCTTGAAAAGGATGTTGAAGCGCTTGATAAAGACGGCGATGTAAGCCTGCTTGCAAAATGGCTGCCCTCTGTCAATACTTCAAATGATGCGGCAGTCAGGGCAGGCAAAAAGCTTGCAAAGCTGCTCGGCATGAGTGAAAGCAAATACAGAAAAACGCTTTCCGCACTCAGAGCGCAGATAAAGATAATAGAAAATAATCTTCGTGAGAAGAAATATGATTTCGAGTATGAAAAGCAGCCCTCAAAGGCTTTGTTTAAATACAGACAGGCATTTATCCGCAACGATAACGACAGATATACAGATTATCTTGACAGGGTAAGCAAGGGCGAGGCAAAAATGAATACTGGTACGCTTATGCCCTATGAATTAGTCGAGTCTGTTCTGAATAAGCTCACTGCTATGAGTGAGGAAGAAAAGACGGCTGTAAATACGACATGGGAAAAGCTTGAGGATTTCGGCGGGGACGAAAACATTCTTGCTGTGATTGACGGATCAGGCTCGATGTATGCATGGAAAGCGCCGACACCCGCATCCGTTGCGCTTTCGCTCGGGCTTTACTTTGCCGAGAGGAACAAGGGCGCATTTGCAAACCATTTTATAACATTCTCCCATGCTCCTCAGATGATAGAGATAAAAGGAGATAACTTTGTAGACAAGCTCAGATATGTGACCACCTTTGATGAAGTCGCAGATACGAATTTAGAAGCTGTATTCAGGCTCGTACTTGAAACTGCTCTGAAATATAAGGTTCCGCAGTCGGAGCTGCCGTCAAAGCTTGTAATTATTTCCGATATGGAATTCAACTACTGTGTTGAGGACGGAGATCTTACGAATTTTGAAAACGCCCGCAGAATGTTTGAGGAAAATGGCTACAGACTTCCCGATGTAGTATTCTGGAATGTTGCAAGCCGCAACCGTCAGCAGCCTGTATCACAGAATGAACAGGGTGCGGCGCTTGTATCCGGATGTACGCCGAGACTTTTCTCCATGATAGCGGGGGGAGAACTTTCGCCCTTGAAGATAATAATGGAGATAATTGGCAGTGAACGCTACAGTATGATAAAAGCATAAAAATGGAGCTGCCGCACCGATCGAATGTGCGGCAGCCCGTTTTTTTTATTTCCCTTAATCATCGAGTTTAAGATCTTCAAGACCGGATATATCCTTCAGGCTGATCTTGCTTGCTTCCTTTTCCTTGTAGTTGTCAGGGATAATAAGCTCATCCTTGTCTATCTCATTTGAAAGCACGTTGATTATAATATCATACTTTTCCTTTTCTGATTCAATATGAACTATCCTGAGCAAATCGTCATCATCAAAATAGCATATCATTTTTGATGTTGTAGTTTCCTTTTTGGTTTCCTCAGCCTTTGATTCAGACTTGCTTTCTGATTTTTTCTTTACCTCTTTTGTTTCTGTAATGGTATAGCTTTCCATTTTGTAGTCTTTGTTTTTATATTCGGCTTTGCCGGACTCCATGGATTTTATTTCTGAGGTAACGTCAGTATCAAATAACTCGTCGATATCAACGTCATCACCGAACATATCACCGACATTCTTTTTTATGTTTTCCTTGATCCTGCTTGCCTGTCCGCTGCTGTCGGATGAAGCCTCGCTTTCAGCCTTTTTGACCTCTTCGGCAGTCTGGAGTACCTGATAAGTCTTTTTCCTTGTATTCATCGAGAATATGCCGTCTTTGTTTTTAAGAACGTCAAATGAGAACAGGCTCATGCCGAAATTGAAACGTATATCCTTATTGGCATTTTTTGTCAGTATGATATCTATATCGCCGGACAGTGAAGAAAAGTCAAAGGAAGATTTCTTGCTGCTTTCCTCTTTGCTGCTTTCTTTCTTGCTGCTTTCCTTTTTGCTGCTCTTTTCGTCATCGTCTTTTAGATTCTGAATGGTAAATTCAAGCTGGAGATCCTTGCCCTCAAGCTGCTGTAAAGCATATGTTGTAAGCGGGCCGAGCTTGCTGACATCCATTTTTTCCTCGAACAATTTTTTGACATCGGGATCGATATCTACATCGGGGAGCTTTGATTTTTCCGATACCTCTGTTTCGGATTCATCAAGTGTATAATCTTCATCATCCTCGTCCTTATCCGAGCATGCCGCAAAAGACAATGCAAGAACTGCCGTCAAAAAAATTGCTATCAGTTTTTTCATTAATATACGCTCCTTTTCTCTTTTTTTAGTGACTGTATGGTATTATACCCTACAAAACAGATTATAGCACATTTTTTCTGCACTTACAATATAGTTGACTGTAAAAACTTTAGTCAGCCTTACAGACCTGTATGGCAGCCGCAAAAAGCTTTCACATATGCCGCATATACACTAATCTGTGATATCGGTATCAAGTGTAATACTGAGTGTGAAATCCGGATATTTTTCATGGACGTCATCATAGATGTGCTGATACAGAGATTTTCTGTCCTCCTCAAAATCAATGATAATATCAAATGAAATGGTTTTATTTTCAAAATCAACGTAAAACCCGTGAAACTGCAAAAGACCGTCATGTGACATAACTAAACGGCGTATCTCAAGGCGCATCCTTGCAGCCTCATCATCACAGGTGTTGCGGGAATAGATACCTACAGCGGTAAGGATAACGGAAGTCTCGTTATAGACCTTTTCCTGTATCCTGCGGGAGAGAACATCTATCTGCTGGGCGGTCATATTGTCATCGACCTCGATATGAACAGAAGCAAGGTGCCTGTCGGGACCGTAATCATGCAGCATCAGATCATATATCCCGTGAACATCCTCTTCGATGCCGATAATGGTTTTTACTGTTTTTGTCAGCTCGCCTGATTCACGGTGTCCGAGCATTTCATCAACAGCATCCTTTATCATGCCAAGACCCGATCTGATAATAAACAGTGAAATAGCAGCGCCTACCCATGCTTCAAGGCTAAGACCGAATATCATATAAATTGCTGCGCTGAGCAGAACCGATATGGAAATGACTGCATCAAAAAGCGCATCCGAGCCTGAGGCTTCAAGTGTGCCTGATCTGACCTCTTTTCCTTTTTTGCGGACATATGTTCCTAAAAAAAGCTTTACAACGACTGCCGCCGAAATTATAATAAGTGAAACGGTGCTGTAATCTGCGGCTTCGGGGTAAATTATCTTTTTTATACATTCGATGACCGAGCTTATTCCGGCATAAAGAATGATTGCCGCAACTATAAGCTGGCTCATATATTCAAGCCGTCCGTATCCGTAGGGATGCTTTTTTGTCGGTTCTTTGTTTGCAAGCTTTGTGCCGACTATTGTTACAATGCTTGAAATAACGTCTGTAAGGTTGTTTACTGCGTCAAGTATGACTGCAATTGAATTTACGGCAATGCCTGCTATTGTTTTGAATATTACAAGAACGACATTTGCAATTATGCCGATCACGCTTGTTTTTATAATGACTTTTTCTCTTATGTTGTCCTGCATTTATATCCCTCCGGATAAAATTTTCGGCTTTGAAGTCTGATTATTAAATTATGTTTTATATGGCGGAATATGTCAACTATGTTTTTGTGAAAAATAATTTTTTGTCGATATGCATTAAAATAATAAAGCTTTTTTGGTAGGTTTAACGGTGTCCTTTATTGCTTTTGTATTATATAATTATATGTATATAAAAATATAAGGATATTATTAACTAAGAGCTATTTGAAAAAGGAGCAAGGAATGGAATACAGAATGAATCTTGGGGCATGGAACAGTATTTTTGCCGTGCCGTGTGATATTGTTGACAAGCATCTGAAATTAGCGGGTGCGGCACAGCTTAAAGTATTGCTGTGGGTACTGCGCCATTCGGGAGAGGGATTTACAACGGAGGATATATCCTCGGCGCTTTCAATGTCGGCTGCGGATGTAAGGGACAGTATGCTGTATTGGAAGGAAACGGGCATTGTATGCGAAAGTGAGGGGGAGCTTTCTCCGCCGAAGGCTCAGCGCACAGAAAATACAGCGGCTGAGGAAAGCAATGAACCTGCAAAACAGGAAGAAAAAACTGAATCTGAAAAAAAGTCTGCGTCAGAGGAAAAGAAACCTTCAAGAGCATTATCCAGACCTGAAAAGCCGGATATAGCCTATCTTACGGAAAGAATGAGGGTGGATGAAAGCATAGTATACCTTATGCAGACAGCGGATGAATTATTCGGCAGACCGACAAGCGCAAATGAAAAAGAGACTCTCCTGCTTATACACGAATATGACGGGCTGCCCGTTGAGGTCATACTTATGATGATGCAGTATGCGGCAGGAATTGGTAAGTGCAATGCAAGATATCTTGAAAAGGTAGCAATAAACTGGGCGGACGATGAAATAACAACACTTGAACGTGCAGAGGAAAGAATAAAGCAGCTTACAAGCGGAAGAAGCGCTGCGGGTATGATACAGAAGCTTTTCGGAATTGGTACACATACGCCTACGGAAAAGGAAATAGCCTTTGCCGACCGCTGGCTGAACACATGGGGGTTTCCTGCGGATGTGATATATTATGCGTATGAGATCTGCGTGGATGCAAAGGGAGAATATATTCCAAAATATGTAAATTCGGTGCTTGAAAGATGGTACAGCAGCGGGATAAAAACTCTTGATAAAGCAAAGGCTGACCAGCAGAGGGGAAAGAAAAAAGCAGAAAAGAAAAAGTCGGCATCATATGATATAGACCTGTATGACAGCATAAATACTATTCTTGAGGAGGATGTCTGATGGGATATAGCATGGAAATATATTCTGCGGCAAAAAAAAGCATGGAAAACCGCCGCCTTCTGGCTGAACAGGAGCTTGATGTCCGCCGTGACGAGCTTGTAATGAGGATACCGAGAGTTCAGAAGATCGAACAGGAGCTTGTACATATATCGGTAGCGGCGGCAAGATCTGTGTTTTCAGGCGGAGATAAGGAATCGGAGCTTAGTGCGCTTAAAGAAAAAAGCCTTGTCCTTCAGGATGAACTGAAAAATATACTCAAAGAGAATGATCTGCCCGAAAACTATCTTGATCCATGGTATAACTGCAGGGAATGTCGTGATACGGGCTATGTTGACGGCAGGATGTGTACTTGCATGAAGCAGCTTGTGCGTCAGACTGCATATGAGGAGCTTAACCGTATTTCGCCGCTGTCGCTGTGCAGCTTTGAAAGCTTTGACACGGGATATTATTCAAAGGAAAAAAAAGCGGCGGGCGATATGTCGGAATATGATTATATGAGCAAGGTTTTCCGTTTCTGCAAAAGATATGCCATGCAGTTCGATGAATATTCGGAGGGCTTGTTATTTTCGGGAAAAACGGGACTTGGAAAAACTCATCTGTCTCTTGCAATAGCCAGTTCCGTCATAGAAAATGGCTATGGGGTAGTATATGTATCTGCGCCGAATATCCTGTCAAGACTTGAATCAAGCCAGTTCAGCGGACGTTCTGTTGAAAGGACAGAGGATGAACAGCTTTTGCAGGAATGTGATCTGCTTATTATAGACGATCTCGGGACGGAATTTGTAACAAAGTTCACTCAGGCGGCTATATACAATATTATCAATACAAGATTGAATTCGGGAAAGCCTGTTATAATAAGCACGAACCTTTCAACAAAAGAGCTTGAGGATGTTTACGGAAATCGTATGGTTTCAAGGATAGTGGGAGTACTCAGAAAGATAGAGTTTTACGGAAGCGATATACGTCAGATGAAGAAGATGAAAAAGTAGTTATTATTCGGAGGTCATTGAGATGGGAAAAGTAATTCTTACAGCAGACAGCACTTGCGATCTTACAGAGGAGCTGCGCAAAAGATATAATGTATCGGGCTATACGCCGCTTCATATTGTGCTTGGAGAAAAAATCTATGAGGACGGTGTAAATATCACTCCGCCCGATATATATAAGAATTTTGAAGCGACGGGAGTTCTGCCTAAGACGGCGGCTGTCAATGTCGGAGAGTATATAGATTTTTTCAAGCCCTTTGTAGATGCAGGCGACAGCGTTGTGCATATTAATTTAGGCTCGTCGCTTTCGTCAGCATATCAGAATGCATTGGCAGCGGCGGCTCAGCTTAAAAATGTATATCCTATAGATTCATGCAACCTTTCAACAGGCTCAGGGCATCTTGTTATGGAGGCTGGAAAGCTTATTGCAGAAGGTCTGCCCGCAAATGAGGTTTCTGAAAAGATCAAGGCAATGACGGGAAAGGTCCATGCAAGCTTTGTTATAGACAAGCTTGATTATCTTCGTGCAGGAGGAAGATGCTCGACGCTTGCAATGCTCGGTGCAAATGTGCTGAGGATAAAGCCGTCAATTTATGTAAACAATAAGGACGGTTCAATGACTGTAGGGAAGAAATACAGAGGAAAGCTTGACAATGTTCTTATAAAGTATGTTGATGAGCAGCTTGCCGCATATAAGAATATACGCACAGACAAGATATTTGTAACTCATGCGGGAATAGGGGACGATCATGTAAAGGTAGTCTATGATTATCTCAGGTCAAAGAATATTTTTGATGAGATATTCATAACAACTGCAAGCTGTACTATTTCATCACACTGCGGTCCCGGCACACTCGGCATATTGTTCATGACAGAATAAGGGAAAGCTTCTCCTGTGTATATGACGGTTCTGGAATACAGTACGCATGGAGATCCTTGAATATGTAACGGAGGAAATATGAATAAGGAAGTAAATGAAATGATATTGCAGGCACTCAGGGAACAGGATGAGCCTGTGGAGCGCAGGGATCTTCTTGTGTTCAGCGGAGTGCTTGAGATCGAGGAATTCAATAACGCCATTTCTTATCTTGAAAGCAGGGGTAAGATAATAATAAACCGTAAAAAAGTCGGTCTGCCTGAAACAATGGGCTGCGTCGCTGCGGAGATCGTGCGTCAGGGCAGGGGCTTTTCATTTGCAAAGCCCGACAGGGAGGATATGGATGATATTTTTATCCATGAGAAATATCTTAAAGGAGCAATTCCCGGAGATACCGTTATGCTCAAAAATATCACTGCCGGCGCAAAGGGCTTTTCTGCGGAGGTCGATAAGATACTCGAAAAGGGAACGAGGATAATTACGGGTACGGTCGAGCGTCCGAAAATTGAAAAGGGGCAGGCTTATATTATGCCTGACAGCTTGTTTTCCTATCATCTCAGGATAGTTAAGGGCGGCGAGCTTAAAAGCAGGGAAGGCGATAAGGTAAAGGCTGCTCTTTTCTATGACCAGAAGGAAAAGCGGGTCTATGCCCGTATAATAAAAATTTACGGCAAGGGTGACAGCGCAAGGGTATGTGCAGACGCAATAATCGACGGTTACGGCATACCTGTTCGTTTCCCCGTACCCGTAAAGCATGAGGCTGCAATGAAGGCGGCGCAGCCTATAACAGAAGCCGAAATGCAGAAAAGACTTGATCTTACGGATGAACCGATATTTACGATAGACGGTGCAGACGCAAAGGATCTTGATGATGCAATATCTGTAAAGAAGCTTGAAAAGGGCTGGGAGTTAGGCGTTCATATCGCAGATGTATCCCACTATGTTACAAGCGGCAGCAGACTTGACGAGGAAGCAAGACAGAGGGGAACATCAGTATATTTTGCGGACAGGGTTATCCCTATGCTGCCCGTTGAGATATCCAACGGCTGCTGCTCTCTTAATGCGGGGACAAAAAAGCTTACTTTTTCATGTATTATGACCCTTAATGAAAAAGCGGAGCTTATTGATTACCGTTTCGAAAAAAGCGTTATCATATCAAAGGTCAGAGGAGTTTATTCTGAGGTAAACGCTATTATTGACGGCAGCGCAGATGATGAGCTGAAGGAAAAATATGCGCCTGTATATGATGAGATCTTTGTTGCCCAGGAGCTTGCGGAGATACTCAAAACAAAGGCAAAGCGCAGGGGCGAGCTTGGAATAGAAACAACGGAGCTTTGTTTTGTGCTTGACGATCAGGGAGTATGTATCGGCGTTTCTGAACGTGAAAGGGGAGAGGCTGAGGAGCTTATCGAGCAGTTCATGATAATGGCAAACGGCGCAGCGGCAGTATATGCAAAAAGCGTAGGCATACCATTTGTCTATCGTGTTCATGAAGCGCCCGATGAAGAAAAATTAGCTGCTCTTTCCGAGCTTGCGGCTGCCTGCGGTTTCCAGACAAGGCGCATAAAAGAAGGTGTAAGACAGACAGACCTTGCGGCGCTTATAGATAAGGCTAAGGAAACAAAATATGCGGGGCTGATATCAACTCAGGTCCTGCGTTCCATGTCAAAGGCAAGGTATGATCCCCGCCCGCTCGGACATTTCGGGCTTTCGCTTGAGGATTACTGTCATTTTACATCGCCTATAAGACGTTATCCGGATACATCAATACACCGCATCCTTACCGATCTTGTAAGCGGCGTACCGATAGATAAGATAAAGACACGTTATGAGGAATTTGCGGCTGAATCTGCAAAGCTTTCATCAGATTTCGAGATAAGGGCAGTCAGAGCTGAAAGAGATACAGAAAAATGCTATGCCGCCGAATATATGAGAGCGCATCTCGGTGAGCATTATCAGGGTGTTGTTTCCGGAGTCACTAACAAGGGCATTTTTGTCATGATACCAAACGGTATAGAAGGCTTTATAGATCTTACGGTATCTGAGGGCGCATATTTTGTATTTGACGGCAAAACAACGATCACCGATACAAAAAGCGGAAAAAGCTATTGCATCGGTGATGAGGTTTCTGTAACGGTATCTGCGGCGAATGTTGCGCTCGGTCAGATAGATTTTGAATTTTATGAGAAAACTGAAATATGAATACAAGCTGACTGCCATGTACAGCAAGCCGATAACGGAACACAGATTCTTGTTCCGTTTTCTGCCTGTTGATACGGTAAGGCAGAAGATCGAGGAAAATCAGATATTTATTGCCAACTGTCATAAATACGATATCATAAAGGACAGATTCGGGAATGAGCTTATCAGCGGGAATATCCGTATGCAGCATGCGAGATTTGACCTGACTATGACGGGCAGCGTTATCACAGGGATAGATATTTATGAAGAAAAGGCGGATAACGGTCTGCTATGCGATATATACCGCTGTCAGACCGCTTTGACGGAACCGGGCGAGGAGCTTGACAGGCTTGGGAAAAGCTTATGTCTTTCCAGATTTGGCAGTACATATGAAAAGGCGCTGTATCTTACAAAGAATCTTTTTGATATGATAAAATATGATCCTTCCAGCACGATAGCAGGAGACAGCGCAGAGCAGGCTATGAAAAAGGGCGGGGGAGTATGTCAGGACTTTGCCCATATAATGCTCTCATTGCTTCGGAGTGAAGGAATATCTGCGAGATATGCGGCGGGTATGCTTTATGGCGAGGGCAGCTCTCATGCGTGGACTGAGGTATTATGCAGAGGATACTGGTACGGCTTTGACCCGACAAACAGAAAGATTGTAAACGATGAATACATAAGGGTATCATGCGGAAGGGACAGCTCAGACTGTCTGCTCATCACCGGAACGATGAACGGTGAAGCAAAGCAGACTCAAAGCGAATATACAAAAGTAAAATAAGAAACAAAGAAGCCGTCGGAGTAATT
>DEHG01000037.1:0-172 GCA_002351795.1 Ruminococcaceae bacterium UBA2806
CAGCAGCAGGAGCAAATACATGGACGTGTCCCGCCTGCGGCAAGGTAATGCCGAATTATGTAGGTACATGCGGCTGCGGCGAACCCAAACCGTTTGCATTTGATGATCTTCCGCCTGCATTACAGGGAGATCCGCATGATGCAGAGGCCATGAGAGCAGCAGGCTCGGCATA
>DEHG01000037.1:232-750 GCA_002351795.1 Ruminococcaceae bacterium UBA2806
TATCCTGATATGAAGGCAAAGGCTGAGTCAATGTCTTCTTCAAGACAGGCGCCTTCAGCTGCTAATGAAGAACTTCCAACGGGTTTCCGCAGCAGAAGGAGGAAAAATAATGCTGACCCGGCACCTCCTGCAAATAAGAATGATAAATGGACTTGCCCGCAATGCGGAAAAGTCCTTCCGAAATACATAACATCATGCGGCTGCGGAGCTTCACAGCCATTCGATTTCAATGATGGATTGCCTATAGGTAACTCATCAGCACCTAAGTCTTATGGTATGCCTGCAGTTGGAAAGGATAATTCCTCTGACGAGGATAACAGAATTATAGATGACAGCGAATTCAACAGCGCTGCACCTTCACTGCAATCCTATAATCCGCAGGGTGATAACAATACAGACGATCAGGACAGCGCAGAAGATGCAAAAATGCCGTTCGGATCAAATCCGTCAGGAATGCCTGCATTCGGATTTGACGATGATCCGGCGCCGGCACCAATGAGATTCGATGATGCGCCGCC
>DEHG01000037.1:837-3719 GCA_002351795.1 Ruminococcaceae bacterium UBA2806
CCGCCCGCACCGATGAGATTCGACGATGCGCCGCCGCCGGCACCGATGAGATTCGATGATGCGCCGCCGCCGGCACCGATGAAATTCAACAGCAATACACCGCCTGCGCCGTCTGCTGCTCCAAAGGCTGAGAAAAAGCATCTTTTCGGCAAAAAGGCAAAGAAAGCAGAGGTAATGCGTCAGGCAGAAGCTGCTGTACAGAACAGGAAAGACGTTCCCGGAGCAGGAAGTACATGGACTTGTCCTGCATGCGGAAAGGTAATGCCTAAGTATGTAGGTACTTGCGGATGCGGAGAATCACAGCCGTTTGATTTTTAATAATATAATTGATCCATCAGAATAAACAAAGTCCTGAAAGACTGCTTTAGAGGATTTTGCTTACAGATATAGCTTTGGCATATGAACGGATCAATGCTTAAAAGAATACTGCCGCAGTAGTATAATTCTTTTGCGGCAGTTTTTAATGTGAAGTTGTACAAATATAACATATAAAAATTATATATTTTATTTAAAAAATGGGATATTGTATGTAAAAGCATTTACAAGCAGTGTCTGAATGAGTTAAAATAGTATAAAGTGTAGTCATTTTTATATTGCATAAGGTCCTTTATATAATGTTCAGAATGACAAAAGGGCATCTCTAAAAACTNNCAAAGCCCCACGAACCCTCACTTTCCTATTCCATTGTTGATTGTATGGAAAGGTTTTTAGAGGTTGCCAAAACTCAAATACTGTATCTATATGATATTTATTTGTTTATACTTTTTTTCAGAATCAGCCGTAAATGATCCGGAGGTGTATATTAATGTATTTTATCCGAAACAAAAAAGCTTTCGGAATAAAGGCTGTATCAGTAATGATAGCTGCCGCACTAATAACAGGTACTGTATCTTTTTTTTCAGATATCGTATCAGACGATTCGTTAAGTGTTTATGCAGCTGAGCAGAGTGACGATAAATCAGATGAGGGAAATATACAGGAAGATTCAGAATTTTCATCGCTTGAAAATGTATCTGAAGTTGAAAAGGTAAAGGTATTTTTTGGCGAAGCTGTAAATGTAAAAGGTCTTGCAAAGGGCGGATCCGGCGAATATACATATTCATATACCTACAGACCTGCTGTAAGGGATACATGGTCAAAGATGACAGACGGATATGTAAAAGATACATCAGCATCTTTTATTCCGAAAACAAAGGGAGAATATATTATTCAGGTCAAAGTCAAAGACAGCAGAGGTATTGCGGCAATCAAGAATATGTCTGTCATGGTTGATGAAGTATCCCTGCTGAAGAATAATTCCGCTGTCAGCGCCAAAAATGTAAGCGTTGGTGAAAATATCAGGATAACGGCAAAACATTCAGGCGGAAAATCAGAATTCAGATATTCATTCTATTTCAAAAGGAAAACAAGTGCATCATGGAAAACACTGGGTACGGAATCCGGTACTGCAAGGACAGCGTCTTTCATTCCTGTTTCTTCTGCGGTTTATGACATAAGAGTTGATATAAAGGATGCGTCAGGTCAGCTTGCTTCAAAAAGCTTTACAGTTTCCGCAAGCTCAGGTGTATTTGAAAATATTTCTGCGCTGAGCAAAAATAAGTTTTGCGATCTTGATTCACCGATACGTCTGTACGGTCTGGGAGTCGGGGGAGAGGGAGAGTATTCCTATGCCTATTATTTCAAGCGTTCATCAAATGCAAGATGGAATGCAATCGGAGATACATTTGGCACAAAGACAGAGGTAAGATTTTACCCTACAGCATATACTGATTATGATATCAGGATCGATGTGAAGGATGAAACAGGAACGATCGTTTCCAGGACATTCAAGGTCACATCGGAAAAGAGAGATCCGCTTGAAAATAAATCTTCTCTTAATTCAGAGGTTTTTGAGACGGGAGAGAAGATACGAATAAGCGGAAGTGCTGCGGGCGGCACTGCGCCTTATAAATATACTTACAGGTTCAGAAGAAGCACGAATACAGTCTATAAGACCATCGGAAAAGCGGATACAAGCTCTGTTAATGCAGATATTACGCCTGTATCGGCAGGAAATTTTGAAATTGAAGTTACCGTAAAGGATGCGGATGGTAAGACAAGCGTAAAAAAACTGTATGCAGCAGTTTATGATAAGCTTGTCAATAATTCCGGGATCAATAATACGACCATTAAAAAAGGAAAGGCTGTAATACTCAGCGGAACTGCAGAAGGCGGTACGGGAGATTATACTTATTCATATTATTATAAAATACTTGGCAGCAATACTTGGTATGTTATAGGAACTGAATTTACAGATCAGGTTGAGGCGAGTATGAGTCCTTCAACATCTACTAATTATTGTTTTAAGGTTGTTGTCAAGGATTCAAACGGCAGCATTGCAGAAAAGGAATTTACTGTCAGTGTGATATCCCCGGGCACTGATGAGCTTCCTATAGTTCCTGCTATATAACGGATCAGTTTCCAATGAAAATACCGGATATCGGTATGGCATAATCAAAGCATGGACTATCCGGTTTTTTCTTAATAATATTTTTTATTAAAGGAGTGTGCAAAATGAGACAGAAAGGATTATTTAAACGGGCTGCGGCGCTTGTTCTCAGCTCAACGATGCTTGTGTCGGTGCCGCTTACGGCGAATGCCGTGAGCATCGATCAGGACGGAGAGTATGAGATACTCTTCAATAACAGTGATGGCGGCACTATTGACGGTCTTCCCGATTCAAAGCATGTAAGCTTTAACTTTGACAGCAATGATGAGGAAGTAGATCTTGCCGATCTTGTCGGAAACAACGTCAAGCATTTCTGGTTTGAACTGGAAGGATGGAATCTTAACGGAGAAACCATTACGACAATTAAAAAAAGTGATTTTAAAGGGAGCCATTA
>DEHG01000037.1:3891-5699 GCA_002351795.1 Ruminococcaceae bacterium UBA2806
GAGGTAAATAATGACAATGCCGAATTCGTGGGCTGGATGGAAAGCGGTTGGTCAAATCATGATCAGGATTTTTATTTTGACAAAAAATACTATAATGTGGTCACCAAAGAGGATCTGGAAGAGGGCTGGAGCGATGTAATGCGGCTCAGAGCATTATATAAAGTGAAAGCAGGTCCGAACGATACGTCAAACCTTATAACCTTTGATGCTAATGGCGGTACTATCGACGGCAAGGCAACGGCAACATATATCGATGCCTACTATGACGATTATTGTCCGCAGGATCTCAGCTGCTTTGTTCCCGTGAACAATGATCCTAATCTGACCTTTGCCGGCTGGAACACGAGCAAGGACGGCAATGGAATAAAGGTTGTAAATACCGGTTATCCGGGAGAAGAGAAAAAGCCTGACGGAACACCCGGAATATGCGATCTTCACGAGTATTACGGTGACGAAAACGGCAATATAACCCTGTATGCGACCTGGAGAAAGAACTACGAGGTATATCCAGCAACAAATTCCAAGGTAGAGCAGGAAATAGCCGAGACTCTGAATGATGAGCTTAAAAATTTGGATGATTACAGATGGAGTTTATACAACGAGGAAGAAACCAGGGATGCTATTGTAAAGGCTGTTGACAGCGGCAAGAGAGTCAGCGTTCGTTTTGTCTTTAAGGAGGATAAAACCGAAAGGGCGCAGAAGCTTATCAAAGACTACAATGAAGAAAATACTTACAGCCAATATCCTTTATCATCCGAAAAGGCATATAATATAGGTATATCTGTACTTGCTGACGGTCAGGAAATAGGCAGGATCAAGAATTTTCATTCTGTTCTTTCTACCTTTGAGCTTCCTGTTCCCGACGATCTTTTTGATCCGAACAGCAGGGATAAGAAGGAAGCCAGACTGACCCTTATTTCCGAGAACGAAGACAATGAAATAAGCTATAAAGCCTACAGCGGAAAGGTAGTTGACAATACTTATTATGCCGATCTCGGGGGCAGTATGTGGTCAGGAGATAAAATAGGTGACAGTGACTATGAGATATGCACCTTCTTCGGCAAGGAAATGTTAGACGTAAAGCCTTATTCAAACAGTAAGCAGGATGAAGCTGCTGCTATAAATGTCATCCAAAGAGCAAGTGCTTACAGAGCAAATAAGTCGGATTATTCATATCCCAACGATAAGGTCAGGGCGGAATTTGAAGCTATCGTCAATGCATATGAAAGCGGCAAGGAAATTACAGCCCGCTTTGTAATGAAGAAGATCACTCCGACGGAAAAGCAGAAGGCGAATATCCTCAATCACCTTGACAATAAGAATAAGGATTTCACTCCGATAGCATATTATCGTATGCAGCAGTATGTATATGCTGACGGCACATTCCTTACGACATTCTCGGATTCGTACAACGGCATAGACTTTAAGACTGTTGTAAGCGAGATCGGCTCTCTCCCCGCAGAGACAGACCCCCGTCATTCAAGAGTATTCTCATTTGTCGGAACAAGCACTGATGGTGAAGGCAACTGGAAAGTCGATAGCATTAGTGCCTATGTATATGATAATAATTCTGTCAGCGGTACAATCTATCCGGAAGAATGCAGCATATATGCATTCGGTTATAAAATCGGCGGCAAATATACGGTAAGATTTGGCGAAAATTGGAGCAGAATTACTATTGATGGTGTTGATTGTGAAGATGCTCCCACATTCGGATTCAATTTTATAGAAGATGGGGAAAAACTGAGCATAAAGGATTTCTTCGGTATTGGTGATGCTTTTGATCCGCTTAACCCATATTATACTTT
>DEHG01000110.1:0-149 GCA_002351795.1 Ruminococcaceae bacterium UBA2806
ATAATAACGGTATTGTTCCATTACTATAAAAGGGTATGCTCGTCAGTCGGAATAGAATCAAGCGGGCAACATGCCCTAAGACATACGTTCGCTACCCGATGTATCGAGGCTGGCATACCAGCTGTTGTGCTAAAGACCTGGCTCGGACA
>DEHG01000110.1:245-2903 GCA_002351795.1 Ruminococcaceae bacterium UBA2806
CACTTGAACTCGATGTAAAACAAAGGCAGGGCACTTTCCTATATACAGGTAAGTGACCTGCTATTTTGTTAGATGACAAAATGTATAAGGGGTTTATTTGAAATCAACTAAGGCGTAACAGCCCGGTAGGTTCATTGTTGTCCGTATCCCTGAAAGATGTGATATATTTATGATGTCACATCACATAGCGACAAATCGGAGTATGTCGGTTTGCTATTATTCATTTTGAGGACAAAAAATGGAAAAACTAAGTTTGAGAAGAAGCGCCCGCAAAGATTCAGAATTAATAGAAAAGCTTGTTTATGAGTACTATTTTAATCTTGCACCTGTAGCTGATGGGTTTGAAGATGAAGAGGAGTTCATTTGTAAAAAGATAGTAGATAAAGATGGCAATATTATCGCCGGCTGCACCGGATTTATTTTCCAATGGGGTTGTATTTATGTTGATGATTTGTGGGTCGATGAGAAGTATCGTCAACAGGAACTCGGCTCAAACCTTCTCCAGGCAGCAGAAGAAGCTGCGAAAAACAGAGGCTGCTATCTTTCTTATCTAGATACGGGGGATTTTCAGGCCAAGACCTTTTATCTGAAACACGGATATTCAATTTTTGGAACGATCAGGGAACATCCTGTCGGACATGAAGATTACGTAATGTTCAAACGTTTAGATACAAAACAAATAAACAGACAGTGCAAACCAATAGATCATGAAATACTGGATGGGGACGAAGAAGACGGTGAATATATCGATGACGAGCTTTATGAGTATAATCTGCAATTCATAAATCCGAAACATGATTACATCAAAATAAACAGAAAGCTGGTTGATAAAAACGGCAAGGTCGTCGCCGCTATTATGGCGGGAGTAAGCAACGTTGATGCCGGCTGGATCTGGAAGATCTGGGTTGATGAAGAACATCGCCATCAAGGTTTAGGGTCATTATTAATAAAGCATTTTGAAAAGAAAGCAAAAGAAAAAGGCGCGACCAAAATAATCGCTGAAGAGATATATGACTGGAATGTCGGCTTTTTCTTAAAAAACGGATACAGAGTTGCCGGTAAACTGCCTGATCTGCCTGAAAACCATACTTATTTTGTGGTTGATAAAGACCTCTGAATCGTGATTTGCAATGGAGAATGAACAATGATGATCTATGATATTTCACAGGAAATTTTCAGCTGCCAGGTGTATCCCGGCGACCCGGCACCGGAGAAAAAAGTGCTTAGTTCAATGGAAACCGGTGACTTGTATAACCTGACGGCTTTCAGCATGTGCGCTCACAACGGCACACATATTGACGCGCCGTTTCATTTTTTTAAAGATGGAAAAACTGTGGACGCTATATGCTTAGATGCATTTGTGGGAAAGGCATATGTTGCAGAACACCAGGGAATCGTCTCCTGTGATGATGCTGCAAAAATACTTGAAAAAGCAAAAGTACAGGAACCGGAAGCGGCTAAGAGAATTCTTATTAAGGGAGCAGCTGAAATCTCTTCGGAAGCGGCAAAAGTATTTGCTTCTTCAGGAATCTTGCTGCTGGGTAATGAATCCCAGACTGTTGGACCCGAAGATGAGCCGATGGAAGTGCATCTGATATTGCTTGGGGCCAATATCATATTACTTGAAGGAATTCGTCTGGAACAGGTTTCAGAAGGTGTTTACTTCTTAAATGCAGCACCGTTGAACCTATCCGGTGCGGATGGTTCTCCATGCAGAGCTGTGCTGATAGCTGCTGATCGCTAAATTCAAACTTGTAGAAATGAGACAAGTAAAATGGCAAATATTATAACTGGAATAAGAATAGTGCTCAGCGTCGCTTTACTGTTCTGTCCGGCCCTATCACCAATGTTTTATGTGCTATATATAGCTGCCGGATTCTCGGATATGACCGATGGTGCTGTGGCGAGGAAAACAGGTACCATTAGTGAGTTTGGATCAAGGTTTGATACAATTGCTGATATCGTGTTTGTAGCGGTATGCTTGATTAAACTGCTACCTGTACTGCATGTTCCGGTCTGGATATATATATGGATCGCCATCATCGCATGCATTAAGGTGGCGAATATTGCAGTGGGATTCTTCAGCCAAAAAGAATTATTATCTGTACATTCCATAATGAACAAGGTGACCGGATGTATGCTGTTTGTTTTTCCGCTAACACTGGCGTTCATAGATCTGAGGTACAGTGCCGTAGTTGTATGCGCGGTTGCAACTGCAGCGGCGATTCAAGAAGGAAATCTGATAAAGCGGAAAGTGATGGATTGACCAAATCAGAACTCTAAAGCAATGACACGATTCGTATCGCAGATGTGACGGAGCGATTCTTTCATTTTTTCATGACCATCAATTATAGTCTGTCTGACCAAGTGTCACAGAAAGGATGGATTGAAAATGAAAGAAATCAGAAGAAAAGAATTGTTGGCAGGAATCATTCTGTTGGCAACCTTTGCTTTATGGACTGTATTGATCCGGCATATCGATGTACAGAAAGCAGGCCCAAATGGAACGGAAATCGGCTTTGCTACGATCAATGTGTGGTTCCACCGACTGACCGGTGTACATATGCTGGTCTATAAGATCACTGACTGGCTGGGTCTCGTTCCGATCATCATATGTATGTGTTTCGGTGTGTTGGGTTTGGTGCAGCTGATAAAGAG
>DEHG01000110.1:3119-3250 GCA_002351795.1 Ruminococcaceae bacterium UBA2806
ATGCCGACACTGAAATATCAGTCAGACCGGAGAATTGCGAATCCAATGACACGGAAATCGATAGCTTTATTTGTTTTCGCCTTTTCATTATTTATGGTGACCGGCAGACTGATTTCCGGCGTCCATTGGGC
>DEHG01000104.1 GCA_002351795.1 Ruminococcaceae bacterium UBA2806
CAAATTTGCTGACGGTTTTGTATGCTTTCATGACCGTACTGCCTTTTTATGATAAAACCTTTTCTGCTTTATCACACAACAGTCCTCAGCAATCACGCTTTGTTATCGGCATGACTGTTTGGCATGAATTATTTTTGGCCGCTTTCGAGACGAACCATATATCCTCAAAAAATGGATTCGCGTTTGATTCTTTCTGTTTATAAGCACTTTTACTTTTTGAAAACTTGGAAACTGGTGTCGTTATTCATACGCATGACCTTCATATTTACATACATAGGCTCACCTGTATCAATAAGACGGTATGTTATTGTAAATGAACCGTGTTCGTCAAGCTGATGAATAACATTTTCTTTTGTAAAGCCTATGCTGCAGCATTGCTTCATAAACGTTAAAAACGCTTCTCCTGAACCTGGCGGCACATTTTTATACTCTACCCCCAGTTCCCTGAGCTGAAGATCAAAAAATCGTTTTATAAAATCCCTGTATGACGGATTGCTGCGGACAAAACGGACATGACCGTTCTGCATCTCCATAATGCCCATAGGAAGTGTATTGAAGAAATTATGAAGATCGTTCTCATCACCGTTGGCAACAGCTGCAAGATCATAAAGATTGACACGCCCCATGACCTCATAATAATTTGACGACTTCGGATCCTCGTAGCCGATCTGAGTACCGTTTTTATACTTTTCAAGTATCTGTTCAAGCGGAATAGGCTTGCTGAAATAGAATCCCTGAAGCTTTGAACAGCCTATCTCCTGGAGGAAATGGACCTGCTCCTCAGTCTCTATGCCCTCGCAAATGGTGTCAAGACCAAGTGAATTCGCCATACGCATAAGCTCTGTCAGTATGATCTTACGTTTCGGATCAGCTTCAAATTTACGCATAAAGATCATATCGAATTTGATAAGATCGAATTTAATGCTTGAAAGAACATCAAGAGAGGAATAGCCGCTGCCAAAGTCGTCCATCCATACCGGAAAACCAAGCTCCCGGAAACGCTCTATCTGTTTTTTCAAAAAATCAAAATTATTTCCTATAACGCTTTCTGTTATTTCTATGGTTATCATATCACGTCCGATACCCGACGCATCGACACGCTTTCTGACCTCTTCAACAATATCGCAGGCTTCAAAATCTGATCTTGAAAGGTTGACTGAATGAGGAACTATATTAAATCCATGCTCCTTCTGGTACTTCATCTTGACAAGGACCTGTTCAAGCATATTTATATCAAGCTTATACAGCAATTTTGCATCTTCAAGATAAGGTATGAAATGTGCCGGAGACATAAATCCCCTTACCGGATCGATCCATCTTGCAAGGGCCTCCTCATCGCATACATGACCATTTACCGCACGAACTATCGGCTGATAATATACCTTGATCCAGCCCTCACTGATAGCCCTGTCGACATTTGAAAGAACATACTGTCTTCTTTCAGCGTCATCGCTAAGCTCTGCGTTATAGTTATAATAGTTGAAGCTTGATTCAAAGGTATTGCGGATGGAATCACAGGCAAATTTTGCTCTGTCACAGGCAACGCTTACCGGAACATCTTCAAGACTTGTCCGATATATACCAGCCCTTACAGGAAGTGAATTTTCCCCGTTAAGCTTGGAGCACCTTTTGAACAACTTATGAAGAGTATCCTCAAGCCCCTCTTCATTTGTATAGACGGTAAAATGATCCCCGCTTATGTGACAGCAGTTTTCGCTATGGAAAATATCAGCGATAATATGTGCAAATTCCTGCAGCAGCTTATCTCCTTCTGAAAAACCGTTCTTTGCATTATAGTATTTCATGCCGTTAAGATCCATAAAAAGCAGCGCAGGCTTTCCGCCGTTTTCCAGAATAGTTTTTTTCCCAATTTCGGCAAGCTCGAAGAAATATGTCATGCTCGGCAGTCCGGTCAGGAAATTGAAGTTACTTGCTTTTACCAGACTTTCCTCATGAAGTGCTTTATTCAGCAGTCCATTCAGCCCGGATTTATTTTCCGAACATTCAACACAATATTTTCCTTCATCAGTATACCATACCTGGGCAAGACGCACGCCGTCTTTCGTATAAACATGCTTTCCTATAGAGTGAATAATAAAATAATCAGAGGTATTCTTCTTTTTTGTACGGTAAATAACATCATAGGGGATTTCTTCCGTTGCAAAACGAAAAGCAGCGTCCGCTATCCATGCACTATCGTCGGGATGAGTATATTTATGCATACAGGCAGTTACCAAAAAAAATGTCATAATAAGCCGAAAAATCTACATTTTGCCTGTAGAATATAATACTCTTTTTCTTGAAAAAATAATACAAATATGATATTATACTATTTGGATTATTATGCTGATAGTCTGCAATTACGCAAATTAATGCTTTGAGTTTTTTCGGGAGGTCGGTCATGAGCAAGGTCAGATTTCATGATATTATAAAAAAACACGGAGCTGACATTCTTGATTCCGATGGAATGAAAATAGAAAAGAATTGTATACAACACGGAACATTCAGTGTTTACGATCATTCGCTGTATGTTACGTCGATGTGTCTGAGGATATCGAAAAAGCTTAAACTCAAGGTCGATGAAAAAGCCCTTGTAAGAGGCGCTCTTCTTCATGATTATTTTCTCTATGACTGGCATGAACCTACAAAGGCCAACCGTATCCACGGCTTTACTCATCCGGGCATAGCGCTTAATAATGCTGAAAAAGTCTTTCATCTCGGCAAAATTGAAAAGAATATGATAAAAAGGCATATGTTCCCGCTGACTCCTGTACCGCCGAAATATCGTGAATCCGTTATTTTGTGCGTTGCTGATAAGATATGCGCTACAAAGGAAACTGTCGGCGGCTTCAAAACCAAATTAATGAAAAAAATGGCAAAAAATAAATACAGGAGGAATGGTAATGATGCCTGATCTTATCACCGTGGAAAAGTTTTTTTTCCTGCTGGTAATTTATAGTATGATAGGCTGGATATATGAATGTATAGTTGAATCTATACGGCAAAAAAAGATCGTAAACAGAGGCTTTCTCAACGGTCCGTACATTCCGATTTACGGCTTCGGCGCTCTGATAGATGTTGTATTTCTCGGCTGGTGCAAGGATCCTGTTCTGCTGTTCTGTTTGTCTGCGCTTCTGTGCTGTACGCTTGAATATATCACATCTGTTGTAATGGAAAAGCTTTTCAATGCAAGATGGTGGGATTATTACGATTTTAAATTCAATCTTAACGGCAGGATATGTCTTTTAGGTGCGTTTGCCTTCGGTACGCTTTCACTTCTGCTTGTTAAGTTCATACACCCGTTCTTCTGGGGTATAACTGAGCTTATCAACCCGACAGTATTTCATATTATCACTCTTGGTCTGTTTATCATTGTTACATCAGATCTTATTATTACAGTTGCAGGCTTTTCAAGCTTCGACGGCAAGCTTAAAGAGATTTCTTTAAGCATAAATGAGATAAAAAGCAATCTTGATACAAAGGTCAATTCATCCGCCGCTGTGGAAAAGATATCCAGTGTTTATTCAAAATTTTCCAAAACACTGAATTTTCAGCAGATACGTCTTCTTCATTCTTTTCCAAAGCTCAAATCCATCAAATACGGCAATATTTCCGATGAGCTTAAAAAGTTCATTTACAGGAACAAAAAATAATAATTCTGCCCTCCGGGACAATGTCACCAACTTACAGTTTTCCCTCACTGCCTTGCCGCGGTGAGGGAAGCTTTTTTGGCGTCCCGACCTCTTTCAAAACAGTCCACCGGACTGTTTTTGAATTCACCCCTTGCCGAGGGATTTAGCAGGCTTGTTTCGCTTGTTTCGCTTGCTTCGCAAG
>DEHG01000123.1:0-365 GCA_002351795.1 Ruminococcaceae bacterium UBA2806
TATCTTAAAAGGGGACGACTTGTGCGTGTATTTGTGCCTGCCCATGAGGAAGGAGAAAAATTACCGGTAATATATATGACTGACGGTCAGAGTCTGTTTGAGGAAGAAAAATGCCCCTATGGCTGCTGGCACGTCCGTGAGGCTGTAAGGGATGCAATTGCAAAAAAAGGCAAATCCGCTATTGTCGTGGGCATATACAACGATAATGACCGTGAACGAGCAGATGATCTTACGCCCGCCGCAATAGGAAAGATCCAATACCCGAATCTTCTTATCAAGATCATGGCAAAAATGTTTGCAAGACCTCGTGGAGAAATATTTGACAAATTCATTATAAGCACGGTTATCCCCCATGTGGAACAGAC
>DEHG01000123.1:432-626 GCA_002351795.1 Ruminococcaceae bacterium UBA2806
TTCTGCGGCAGCTCATCGGGCGGTTTGTTTTCGTTCTTTACTGCGCTGAGCCATCCGGATATTTTCGGCTTTGCAGGAGTGTTCTCACCGGCATTCATAATGTTCAGACCGGAGGATATTGAAAAATGGGTAAACTCAAAGCTCACCGGTGATATGCCATTCCTCAGTATGTATATGGGCAATGGTGACGACAA
>DEHG01000123.1:665-825 GCA_002351795.1 Ruminococcaceae bacterium UBA2806
GTTAATGAAAATGCTCATCATAATGAAGCAGCCTGGGAGCCGATGTTCTGTGATCTGCTTAATAAAATGCTTTAGAATGGCGTTCCGGTCGTCAGACAGAGCAAGGCGCAGCGAATGGTGCGTTACGGATCATGTAAACGGATGGTCGGTCGTTTAAAAA
>DEHG01000123.1:875-3663 GCA_002351795.1 Ruminococcaceae bacterium UBA2806
TATGAGCGTTATCGGAGAACAGATCAAAAAATATCGTGTCAGCAAAGAGATCACTCAGGAACAGCTCGGCCAGATGATCGGTGTAACTACTCAGGCTGTTTCAAAATGGGAAAGAGGAGGAGTTCCCGATGCTGAGAGCATACCTCTCATTGCCGATGCCCTTGGCGTAAGTACAGATATACTTTTCGGAAGAGAAAATACATCTACTATTGTTGACATGATATTCAATGAGATACAATCGGTTGACAGAGCCGAAGCTATGAAAAAAGTGTTTCATTATCTCTGGGCTGCGTCAATGGCTATCCTTAATGAAAAGCATATCAAGGACAGCTTAGGTATTGAACTTGTAAACAATCTGAAACATTCGGAGGGTATAGGCTATTACTCAAGGCTATGTTTGAATGAAGGCATTATGGATGCCAGATTAAACTCTGATTTCAGGTATTTTTTCTTTATGCCTGAGCCTGAAAACGGCTTTTGTGATTCTCTCGGCGATCCCGCTGACCCGGCTGAGATAATGAACGTTTTTTCAAACAAGGATTCTCTTAAAATACTGTTCTTTATGTACACCCGATTAAACACTCCCCTCTCACTTTCCCTTATCTCCGCCAGAACCGAAATACCGGCTGAAAAAGCCGAAAAGCTGATGAAAAAGATGTGCGATATAAATATTTTAAAATGCAGTCAGATAGAAACGGAAAACGGTTTTATAATGTCCTATACATTCTACAATGAAACAGTAGTTCTGCCCCTTCTTTTTTTGGCAAAGGAGATCCGAGAGGATAAAATTATAAACTGGGGAGTATGGTTTGACAGAAATAAACCGCTGTTTTAATTATTGTCCGTGAGGTTGTATTATTTCCTGAACGGTTGTTTGATATTTTTCGTCCCTGAGGTTATACTTAATGACAGATAAACACTTTCTGAAAACAACCAGGAGGAGAATACTTATGAAAGCAAGAAGATTTATTGCAGGAATTCTTACAGCTGTATTATGTTTATCCTTTACGGCAGGATGCAGCAATGGAACATCCCCTGACAAGGAAGAAAGCAAAGCCCCTGTCAAGACAGAAGAAAGCACTCGGAGCAGTATTGAAGAAATAAGCGGTGAAGAAAAAGAAAGCGACGGTATGCACACCTTGTTTATCAGGGATGCCGGCAAAAACAGTAAGATGACCGCAACTTTCCTGAATACCGCCAGCGGAAAAACAGAAGATGTTGAAATGACAAAATCGGAAGAAGGCGAGGATCATGTCACCTTCACCTGCAAGGGCGATCCGAAGCTTTACAATATGGTACATATTACATACGGCGATGATATCGTCAGCAGTAATTTATCCTTCAACCGATTCACGGCAGGATGGTATCTTAAAGACAAGAAGCTCCTTCCCTATGCAGAGGGAATGGATCTGAAATATGATCCGGAATTTGATACTCATAAATTCAGTTTTGACGGTACCGACAAATCCGTTTATGTCTGGACGCCTAAGGGTTACGATAAAAACTCGGATGAGAAATATCCCACGATATATATGTTTGACGGACAGACTGTACTTGCTGCCGGCGTAATGTCTGCTTCATTCCAGCTCTATGATGACAATACATGGGCTGAGTTCATTAAAGACAAGGTAAATATGGAAAACTCACCTTTTCTATATTTTTACGCAGGCGCCTACGCAGGAGATAACGGAAACGTTAATGAACCTGTGTACAATATGCTGATAGAAAAGGGTTACCCGAAGGACAAACTGGCATTTGACAAATATGAACCGGGTCGTCATGAACCTATGTACTGGAGAAACATATATTCAGAATTCTTACAGGCAATGTTTGAGCATAAAGTAGAAGCGCTTGAATGTGGTGTTACGATAAAATATGAAGACAGAACCGGCATACAGGATATTCCTCCTGAGATCAGCATAGCTCCGGATGATCCGGGACTCAGCGTAAAGGAAAACTTCATCTATTTTGATAACAGCAAGACAAAATGGGACAAGGTATTCGTCTATTGGTGGGATGCTATACCGACAAATAAGATAAGCGGCGGTTTTTACGGAAAAGAATGGCCGGGCATTGAGCTTGAAAGGATAGAAGGAACGGATATTTATCGTGCAGTAATGCCAATGGGACCGACTAAGATAGTATTCAGCTCAGGTGTGAAGGATGAAGATGTAAGAAAAGGCACTATTGCGTATCAGACAGATAATATGGACTATGATGACGAGAAAAACGCAGGTCAGATATTCCGTATAGATACATCAGTTGAACCAAAGCCAGGAAAGAGCAATGAAAAAACAAAATTCAAATATTCTTCAGGTTCATGGGAGGATTTTGAGCTTTAAAGCCTGATATGATTCAGGATCAACAGTTGGATATTGCGTCTGAAATAAAGGGGCTGTCGCACTGACAAATGTGCGGCAGCCCCACTTCTGGTTCCTTCATTAATGATTCATTGGCAAGAGTAAGGGTAAATGCCTTTCTTTTTTCGATATTTTCATGAGTCTTTTTCGGCTTTCCAATACAGCACGCCAAATCTCCGGCATTAGTTCTTGCCACCTCGTGCAGGTTCATTACGTTGACTGTGCCATCATCGTTGTATGTTGCCGCCATCAATACCGGAGATGCATATCCGTAAGAAAACGCTTTTGCTCCTAAATCCTTCATATTGTTATTCTCCTCCTGTCAAATTCTGATTATCGCACTAACGATAGTTTTATTATAACATAGATGAACATAAAAAACCATATCTTTTCAAAAAAACAACAGCCAGCGTGACGCTGGACCCATA
>DEHG01000132.1:0-146 GCA_002351795.1 Ruminococcaceae bacterium UBA2806
CCTGTGCCGCCGTGGAGAACGAGGGGCATCTCGCCTGTCTTTGCCTGGATAGCGTCAAGTGTCTCAAATGAAAGACCTGCCCAGTTTTCGGGGTATTTGCCGTGGATATTGCCGATACCTGCTGCAAGCATATCAACGCCGAGATC
>DEHG01000132.1:251-14936 GCA_002351795.1 Ruminococcaceae bacterium UBA2806
AACGCCGTCTTCCTCGCCGCCGATAGAGCCTACCTCACACTCGATAGAAAGACCGAGGTTGTGAGCAACATTAACAAGCTCCTTTGACTTTGCAAGGTTTTCTTCAAACGGATAATGTGAACCGTCGAACATAATTGAAGTAAAGCCTGCCTTTACGCACTTATAGCAGCCTTCATATGTACCGTGGTCAAGATGGAGAGCTACGGGAACTGTAATTCCGAGAGATTCATCCATTGCCTTTACCATAGCGGCAACTGTACCAAAGCCTGTCATATACTTGCCTGCGCCTTCGGATACACCGAGGATAACGGGAGAATTAAGCTCCTGTGCTGTCAGAAGAATAGCCTTTGTCCATTCAAGGTTGTTGATGTTGAACTGACCTACTGCATAATGACCTGCCTTTGCCTTTTTTAGCATTTCTGCTGCATTTACCAATGCCATTGTAATCACACTCCAATAGAGATATTAGCTTACAGTTTGCAGCCATAAGCCTTATATTCTATATTATACATTACTTACACAAAAAATAAAAGGGGTTTTTCAAAAAAATTAGCAAAATTTTATTTACCTCCGGTAATTTGTCCTATGAAAACCCATTTTCCGCTAAAATAGTTATCCAGCCTTCCTGAAACTGCCATTTTTGATACATTCAGAATCAGAGAATGATGTTGTGCTGCATAAAATATATCGTCCGGTCAGCTTTTCCGACCGGACGATAAGGGTTATACGAAATGTAAGTTATAAGCTGAATTAATATGCTATCCTTATCCGGCAATGATCTCCTGTCCGCCTATTGTTAAGGATACTATCTCATCTGCATTGATGTTTGACCATACTGTAAGATTGTTGTAATCGTTGTATCTGTAATAGGATATCTCAATTGTAAAACGTGTACCGTTTTTCGGATCGCTGATATCACTGATGCCTCTGGGAGCAGATGACCATAAACCCCTGAGCTTTTCTCCGTTTTTCATTGTTATCTCTATATCTGTTTCCAACAGATCATTTACCCAACCGTTATATACAGAATTCTTTTCAAAGGATGAAAGGTCGCTGTCAGTCTTTATTGTGATCTCAGAGCTGAAAGTACCTGCTTTGAGACTCTCGACAGTATATGGTACATTTTCAAAGGAAAGTCCCTGTGCTGTATCAATATCAATTTCTGTAGGCTTATAATTAAGCTGCCATGATCCTTCAAGCTGTATCGGTACTTCCGTAACAGTTGCAGTATAAAGTGTACGCTTAACTATTCTTGAATCAGTGTCATTGTAATTATCGACAGCTGCATCTCGGTCAGTTACGGCAATTATTGTCTGGTTTTCTTTCAGAGTGTTCTTATACTCTTCAGCGATCTTCTTCTCGTTTTCGAGAACAGAGGCCAGCTTCTTTCTTTTTTCCTCTGATAGACCGTTTTCGTTAGTAAGGAATATATCGACAAGATTTTCTGTAAGCATTTCATCCTTGTGAAGAATATAGATCTTATCCTGCCTTACCTTCATTGTTTCACCGGTAAGCGCATAGTCCTCTCTGCCGATGAAATATATCATTTTTGCTGTATCTTTACTTATAAGACGCATATCATAATCATTATGATCAAAGCAAACCATCTCGCCGTTATCATTTGTATAAAAACTGCCAGTCTTACCGAACTGCATCCTTGTCCATGCAGAGGTGGTAGCATACAGATAATCTCCTACTTCTGTCTGAGACAATGAGCTTTCTGACATCGTGAAGGGAAGCTGCTCCGGTATATTGCCGTTTTCATCAATACAATTGACCGTTCTGATATCAGGAATTATTATTGTATTTTCGATATCGTCATAATCAACAAGAGCCGATCCGTCTGCTTTTTTAACCGTTACAGCTGCCATGACCTTATTCTTATCGCCTGCTATGCCGAGAAGCTCTGCCTTTACATCATCGTTTGTGCTTATGCTGACATTTCCGCCGGGATATATGCCGTTGATCTTTTCTCCTGAGAAACGCTCGCCGAATGCCTCATTGAATCCGCCCATTGCGCCGACTCCTATTGTACCTAAAACCGCTGTACCGACAGCCGCTGCTATAAGTGTTATTGTAAGCTTTTTACGGAAGCTGCTCTTTCTTACCTTGCCTGTTTTTATCATTGTAACGACTTCTCTTTTGATCTTTGCCGGATCTATTATCATATCGGGTTCAACTGTATTTACGTCTACGCCATCGGGAATTTTATCGTACATATCAAATATCTGCTTTTTCATAATGTGATACCTCTTTCTATAAGTATTTTTCTGAGCTTTTCCTTTGCCCTTGCAAGCTTTGTGCGGACAGTCTGTGAATTCAGACCAAGTATTTTTCCTATCACCGTTGACGACTGATAATAATAATATCGTCGTATCAGTATTTCCTTATCCGGCTCCCCTATCTCAGCAAGCGCTTCATCTATAGCCATGCTCAGGGTCTTCTGTCCGATATCGTCCGATACATATATACCGTCATCAGTCACCATATCCTCTATGCTTACCGTTTTGTTCCTGCCCAGCTTTCGCAGAGCGTCACGGGCTTTGTTCTTTGCTATCTGGCAAAGGTAAGCTTTAAGCTTATCCTCTTCCACCGATTCCGCATGCTCCCACAGCGACAGGAATGTATCCTGCACTGCCTCCTCTACATCCTGCTGTGTCAGATTTCCGCAGGCTATATTGCATATCACTGCGCTGACAAGCCGTGTATATTTATCTATTGTTTCCTCAATAGCTGAGATTTCCTGTTTTTTTAGTCCTTGTACAAGGGATCTGTCATCCATGCCTTTGACTCCTTTATGTATTTGTTGCTTCATCCAGCTTTCAGCTTAAAGCTTTGAGCCGTTTTTCAATGATCATTGATTTCATAATATATAACGTTCCAAAGGGTACAAAGTGTTTCATGTTTTTAAAAAAATTTTAAAAATTTTTTAAACAAAAAATCCGCAGGAGCATTATACTCATGCGGACTTTATATTGTCTGTCAATTATCCTTTTTTACCCTGTTTTTTATGATAAGCTTCATTGGATTATTGAATTTTATTCTTTTGCCTTTATTGTGTTTTGAGTAATGAACTCTCGGACGAACACGCTTGTCAAATTTTCTTTCATCGTATTTTTCATGAGGTATCTTTTTAGCACGAAGCTTTGTAAATACCAGCCTTCTTACAAGAGTATACAGAACCGATGTTATAGGAACGCAGATAAGCAAGCCTATGATACCGAAGAAATTACCGAACAGTACGATAGCGGATATTACTATGATAGGCGGCAGACCGACATTGTTTCCGACAACTCTCGGATATATAAGATTGCCCTCTATCTGCTGTAAGCATATCATGAATACTATGAACCATAATGCCTGCATGGGATCCGATGTAAGCAGGAACAATGCTCCTATTCCTGCACCGATATATACGCCGAACATAGGCACCCATGAGAATATCGCAACCATTACGCCTACAAGCGCTGCATACGGAAAACCGAGTATCGTCATTCCAAGCGCTGTAAGGCTGCCAAGGATAACACATTCCATCATCTGACCGGTTATCGTATTGTAGAAGGATTTATTTGTAAGTGTTCCTACCTCAACTATAAAATCAGCACTTTTTGATGGCAAGACCGCATATATGAACTTCTTTACATCAGATGCTATTTTTTCCTTTTTAATAAGCGCATATATTGACAGCACTATACCAAGGAATACATTCACGGCAGCATTGAAAACGGACGACAGCATATTCATCGTATAGTTTACAAGACCGCCTGCATTATTTGAAAGAAATCCCGATAATGCTCCTGTTATCGCATCGGAATTAATTACTATCGTATTTACTCCTACTACCTTGCCGTTCTGGACTATATTTTCACCGTATTCGGGATTGAAAAACTTTATGACCTGGAGAACGTAATCATTATCATCCGCCCACTCTTTTATCTGAGTATTTATATTATTTGCCGCATCAGGGATTGCAAGAATCAGCGAATTAATGCTTTTTCCTATCTCAGGGATTATTACAATGAGAAAGGCTACTATGACCACAAGAAAGATCGCTATTGATAAAAACAGTGCCACAGGCCGTCTGAGTTTATCCAGTATCGGAGGGACAGGCTTTTCTCCCTTCTGACGGAACAGATGGTTTTCTATCTTTCTGAGTGGGACATTCAGGAAGAACGAGCAGCATATTGCAACAATAAACGGCATTGCAACATAAAGCAGCCATGCTAAAAACTCGACAATAATATTCATGTGCTGAAGTCCGAGATAGACAATTATCAGCACAACACCGACAAACAGAATTTTCTGTATATTTTTTCTATCCAGTTTCATGTAAATCTCTCCATGTCACGGCTGCCTTTGCAGCAAGTTCCTCCGCATATCAGAAGATCCCCGTCATAGCATACAAGTGCCTGTCCGTAGGTGATCGCCCTCTGCGGCTTGTCAAAAACTACCTTTATATTTCCGTCTTCAAGCGGATACAGCATCGCAGGCTGTTCCTTTTGATTATATCTTACTCTTGCACAGACCTTTACAGGCTTATCCGGTCTTCCGACCGATACCCAGTTTACATCATTTGCATATGCCGTATCACTGAAAAGATCCTCGTTATCCCCAAGAACCACTCTGTTATTCTCCGTATCCTTTGCGACAACATAGGCGGGCTTTCCGAGGGCTATACCAAGACCCTTTCTCTGACCTACAGTATAGCGTATCATACCGCTGTGCTGACCGAGTACATTTCCCTCAAGATCAACAAATTCGCCCTTAGGGAAAGTCTTTCCCGTATCCCTTTCGATAAAAGCGGCATAATCTCCGTCAGGTACAAAGCATATATCCTGACTGTCGGGCTTATCGGCATTTATAAATCCGAATTTATCGGCAATTTCCCTTGTCTGAGGCTTTGTAAGCTCTCCTATTGGGAAAAGCGTTTTTGAAAGCTGCTCCTGAGTCATTCCGTAAAGCACATAGCTCTGATCCTTTGTTTCATCAATGCCTTTAAGCAGCTGATATCTTCCTGTTTTTTCATCAAATCTTTTTCGTACATAATGACCCGTTGCAATATAGTCATGCCCAAGCATTTCCGCCCTTTTCAGCAAAGCGTCAAATTTAATAAAGCGGTTGCAGTCAATACACGGGTTAGGCGTAAGTCCGTTTATATATGCATTGTTGAATCTGTCAATGACACATTCCCTGAACCTGTCACCGAAATTGTATACATAAAAGGGTATGCCGAGCCTGTTTGCAACACTCCTCGCATCCTCGGTATCGTCAAGACTGCAGCAGGTGCGGCTCCTGTCAAGCTGTATATCCTCATTCGTAAAAAGCCTCAGCGTTACGCCCGTTACTTCATATTTTTCACTAAGAATTGCAGCGGCAACTGAGCTGTCAACACCGCCGCTCATTGCTACCAGAACCTTTTCCACCTGTTTCACCTCCGTGATAATGCTTTGCATACCAGCCATTATTCACTGATAATATCCCATGGAGTCAGCATACCGAGTATACGTCCATTTGACGAGCCGTTGTCAGTAATAAATACTGCTGCCAGACGCTTTGACCCCCTGCTTTTATGTTCAAATTCATTTCTTACATCATATACCGAAGCATTCCTGTCAAAGAAACGGAATCTCTCTGCGGAATGTTTGTCAAAATCAAGCATTTCCCCGAAATCGGAAATTATCATATCATCTCTCAGACTTGTAAGCCCGTATGTAAGCGAATATGTGAATATCGTACTTACACTGAATACGCCGACACATTCTCCCCCGTCAATAACAGGAACATGGGAAAAGCCCTGACGCTCCATTTTTTTCATTACTGTCTGTACCTTCTGTGAAAGCGTTGTCTTTAGTATATCCGCAAATAATGTTGCAAATTCCAATGCAAGCGGCGGCTGATTTATAAAATCAGTGACTGCTCCCAGAAAGCGTATCATATATTCCGAGGGCTGTATGATACGCTCACCGCCAAGCTCGGAATGATGGCTGAGAAAATTCCTTATTTCACGGCAGATATCAAGGTTTTCACGAAAAGGCTTGCTTTCCTTTTCGCTGATAAAACGGACTATAGGGCTGCCGAATTTCTTTTCATCTGTACCGTATTTATTGTTAAGAGCCTCTTCAAGCTCCCTGTATGCATTCAAAAACTCATCAGCTCTGTCCGCTGCCGCCATTATTCTCACCCTTCCACATTATACTTTTCAGCTAAGTATTCGTCATAAGTTCTTGTTATATCCTTGATACCGTCTTTTTCAATTACAATGATCCTGTTGGCAACTGTCGATATGAATTCATGGTCATGTGATGTAAAGAGGACAACTCCCTTGAAATTGGAAAGACCCTTGTTTACAGCAGTAATGGATTCAAGGTCAAGATGGTTCGTGGGCTGGTCAAGCACAAGTACATTTGCCCCGAACATCATCATTCTTGACAGCATACATCTGACCTTTTCTCCGCCCGAAAGCACCTTTACAGGCTTGAAAACATCATCGCCGGAGAAAAGCATCCTGCCGAGGAAGCCTCTGAGGTAGGTGTCCGTATTATCATTGCCCCTTACATACTGACGCAGCCAGTCGATTATAGTATCATCATTTCCGTCAAAGAAGCTGCTGTTATCCTTAGGGAAATAGGACTGAGTTGTTGTATTGCCCCATTTGAATTCACCCTCGTCAGGCTCCATATTGCCCATAAGTATCTCAAAAAGTGTAGTTACGGCAATTTCATTATCGCAAAGGAAAGCGACCTTATCCGTTCTTTCTATGCGGAAGGAAACATTGTCAAGCACCTTTTCGCCGTCAACGGTTTTGGAAAGGTTCTCAACATACAGTACTTCCTTTCCCACCTCCCTGTCAGGCGTAAAGCCTACAAAGGGATATCTTCTTGAAGAAGCGGGCATTTCCTCAACAGTAAGCTTTTCAAGCAGCTTTCTTCTTGATGTAGCCTGCTTTGATTTTGATTTGTTTGCAGAGAAACGCTGTACAAAGGTCTGAAGCTCCTTGATCTTTTCCTCTGTCTTTTTATTCTGCTGCTTAATCATTGCCTGTATGAGCTGGCTGGATTCATACCAGAATTCATAGTTGCCGACATACATCTTTATCTTATTATAGTCAATATCTATCATATGAGTACATACGGTATTGAGGAAATGACGGTCATGGGATACAACTATTACCGTACCTTCATAATCAAGTATAAAATCCTCAAGCCATGCTATAGCCTTGATATCAAGGTTATTTGTCGGCTCGTCAAGGAGTATTATCTGCGGATTGCCGAAAAGCGCCTGTGCAAGCAGAACCTTTACCTTTTCATTGCCCGTAAGACTGCTCATCTGCGAATAGAGTATTTCCTCCGGAAGGCCAAGTCCCTGAATAAGCTTTGAAGCGTCGCTTTCAGCCTCCCAGCCGTTCATCTCGGCAAATTCCGCCTCAAGCTCAGACGCTCTTATACCGTCCTCATCGGAAAAGTCCTCCTTCATATAGATAGCGTCCTTTTCCTTCATTATATCGTAAAGCTTTTTATTTCCGTATATTACCGTATCGACTACGGTATATTCATCAAAAGCAAAATGATCCTGTTTAAGCACCGACATTCTTGTATTTTCAGGTATGATGACCTCGCCCTTTGTAGGCTCCAGATCTCCCGAAAGCACCTTCAAAAATGTCGATTTACCCGCACCGTTTGCGCCGATAATGCCGTAGCAGTTATTATCGGTCAGTTTAAGGTTTACGTCAGAAAACAGCGCAGTACCGCTGAAATTCACAGATACATTGCTTACCGTTATCATTCTTTCATTCTCCCTTATAAAATAAACAAATAATTATTCATAAAAATTATCCCAGTCAAATTCCCTGAGTCTGCCGAAGTTCTGAAGCTCGGGATAATCCAACTGCCTGAGTATCTCATAAACAGCTATAGCAACGGAATTAGACAGGTTCAGACTTCTTATTTCTCCCTTCATGGGAATGCGGACAGTAGTTTCCGGATTATCATGCAGAAGCTTTTCGGGAAGTCCCTTTGTTTCCTTGCCGAAAACTATATAGCAGTTGTCCGGATATGAAATGTCGGTAAATTTTCTCGGCGCTTTAGTCGAAAAGTAATAGTAAACGCCGCCCTTTGTTTTTTCAAAAAAATCCTCTGAATTTTCATAATATGTCAGATCGAGGTATTTCCAGTAATCAAGCCCCGATCTTTTCAAATGCTTATCGGTCGGAGTAAAACCCATAGGCTTTACTATATGGAGCCTTGCGCCTGTTGCCGCACAGGTGCGGGCGATATTTCCGGTATTCTGCGGTATCTCCGGCTCGACAAGAACTATATTTATCTGCGGCATATCACACTCTCCATAATAATTTCAGCCGCCCTGCCTGATGCGGGGCGGCAGTTTTCAGATATTATCATCTTCATCAAGAAGATCCGAAACATTTATAACAAGCTCTCCGCCGTACAGAGCGACAGGAACATCATCCTTAAAATCATACTGCCTTACCGCATAATCATCCTTGAGCAGGTAAACAGTAACCTTTTGTATGTTCGGATCAATTATCCAGTATTCTTTTACACCGGAATCATAATACAAACTCAGCTTTCTGACATAATCATGGGAATAGTCTGATGACGTTATTTCCACGATCATATCCGGCGCACCTGTGCATCCCAGTCTTGTAAGCTTGAATGGATCGCATATTACCGATATATCCGGCTGGACTATTGTTTCATCATTCAGCTTTACATCAAAAGGTGCAGCATAGATCTTACATCTGCCTTTTTTATTCTCTATAAAAGATCTTATTTTAAAATATACCGAACCGGATATATCCTGATGAATTTTCAGCGGCGCAGGGGACATATCGTACATTACACCGTTGATAAGCTCAACCATAGTACCCTCCGGCAGCGCCATGTAGTCCTCTATAGTTACCTTTTCAAGCTTTGATGCTTCCACCATAACAACGCCCCGTTCCATAACATCAGAATTTCCTGAATCTGTTGTACCTTTTAGCAAGAAGTGTTTCGGTATCGACCGCACTGAGTTTTTCAAACGTCTGACCGATCAGCGTCTTGAAACTGTCAAACATTACACTGTCAACCGTTTTCGGTTCTCTGATTATCCTCTCGATAACACCTAACTTAAACAGATCCTGTGATGTAAGCTTTAAACACTCAGACGCCTCCGCCGTTTTTGTTGAGTCCTTCCAGAGTATACTTGCACATCCTTCGGGCGAGATCACCGAATAGATGGCATTTTCAAGCATCCACACCTCATCGGCAACCGCAAGCGCAAGCGCACCTCCGCTGCCGCCTTCACCTATAAGTATTGACAGTACAGGTGTTTTCAGCGTCATCATTTCCATAAGGTTTTCAGCAATAGCCTGACCCTGTCCCCTTTCCTCTGCTCCTATACCGCAGTATGCGCCTGAGGTATCTACAAAGCACAGGACAGGACGGTGAAATTTCTCAGCCTGCTTCATCAGCCTGAGCGCTTTCCGGTATCCCTCCGGGTGAGCCGAACCGAAATTTCGTTCGACCCTCTCTTTAAGATTCCTGCCCTTTTCAAGAGCAATTACAGTCACCGGCTTTCCGCCAAGCTCGGCTATGCCGCCTATTACAGCCTTATCATCTGCAAAACGCCTGTCGCCGTGAAGTTCAATAAAGCTGTCTCCGAATATTCTCGTTATATAATCTATAGCAGTCGGGCGATCATTTGCTCTCGCTGCCGTCACACTGTCGAATGCGCTCACTGTGAATCGCCCTCCTTTTCCTCTGTTTTTTCAGGTACACTTCCGTGAAGTATAAGCAGACTGGTCAGAGTCTCCTTCATCTTACTTCTCGGAACCACCTTATCCACAAAGCCCTTTTCAAGGAGAAACTCAGCCGACTGGAAATCCTTCGGCAGCTTCTGTCTGATAGTCTGCTCTATTACTCTCGGTCCTGCAAAGGCTATAAGCGCTTTAGGCTCGGAAAGGATTATATCTCCCTCCATAGCAAAGCTTGCAGTAACTCCCCCCGTTGTCGGGTCTGTAAGCACGGTTATATACAATAGCCCCGCATCACTGTGAAGCTTTGCCGCTGCACTTGTCTTTGCCATCTGCATGAGTGAAAGTATCCCCTCCTGCATCCTTGCACCGCCGGAAACCGTGAATATTATTACGGGCAGTTTATGCTCAGTCGCATATTCAAACGCCCTTGTTATTTTTTCTCCCGTTACAGTCCCCATCGACCCCATCATGAACTGTGAATTCATAACGGCTAAAACGACCTCGCAGCCTCCGATTTTTGCTTTGCCTGTAATAACGGATTCATTTTCACCGCTGTTAAGCTTGGCATTTTTCAGCTTTCTGGTGTAATCGGGAAAATCTATTATATTAACAGATGTCATATCTGCGTCAAATTCCTCAAAGCTGTCCTTATCGGCAGTTATCTCTATTCTTTGCCTTGCGCCTATCCTGAAATGGTAGCCGCAGCTCGGACATACCTTAAAATTTTCATTAAGATCGGATGAAAGAACCGGCTTCTTGCATACCGGGCATTTCACCCACAGTTCATCAGGAATAAAGGGCTGGTTCTGTGCAGCCAATGTATCTCCCTGATTTTCAAGCTCATTTTTTGGTTTTAGAAAGTTAAAAATATCTGATGTATTCAATGCTTCACCCGACCTATCTCAAAGACAGCAAAAAGCCGTCATTATATTATTCGCTTTTCTCCTTGCGTTTTGCACGTTCCTCCATAAAGCTTGTCGTATATTCTCCCGAAACAAAATCAGGGTCGGAAAGAATATCAATATGAAGATCCCTGTTATGCTTTATGCCGTTTATCGTAAGCTCACTGAGCGCCATTTTCATCTTGCGTATAGCAAGCTCCCTTGAACGTGCCTGTACAATGAGCTTTCCTATCATAGAATCATAATACGGCGGGATATCATAATCCTGATATATTGCCGTATCAAACCTTACATTCGGTCCTCCCGGAATATGTACAAAGCCTATCCTGCCGCAGCTCGGACGATAATCATGATCTGCGTCCTCCGCATTTATACGACATTCTATAGCATTGCCATGAAGGAAAACTCTGTCCTGTGTTACTGTAAGCTTTGCTCCCGAGGCGATCCTTATCTGCCACTGGACAATATCTATCCCGACTACCATTTCAGTTACAGCATGCTCGACCTGAAGTCTGGTATTCATTTCCATAAAATAGAAATTCTTATCCTTGTCAAGGAGGAATTCGACCGTTCCTGCATTTTCATATCCCACCGCTTTTGCAGCCTTTGCAGCTGCCTCCATCATTCTTTTTCTTATTTCAGGTGTAATGGCAGGCGAGGGACTTTCCTCTATAAGCTTCTGATTTTTTCTCTGTACGGAACATTCTCTTTCACCGAGACAAACAACATTTCCGAATTTATCACTGAGCAGCTGCATTTCAACGTGCTTTACAGGACACAGGAACTTTTCCATATATACAGCGCCGTCTCCGAAGGCGCTTTTTGCTTCCGCCTTTGCCGACAAAAAAGCATTGTCAAAATCCTCTATCCTGTCAACACGCCTGATACCTCTTCCGCCGCCGCCGCTTCTTGCCTTGACAAGCAGCGGGAAACCTATCTCTTCAGCCTTTTTTCTTGCTTCATCTATATCTTCAATAATATCGCTACCCGGAGTAACAGGTACGCCGGCAGCTCTCATTGTTTTTCTTGCTTCATCCTTATCTCCAAGACGCTCGATCATTTCTGCGCTGGGTCCGATGAACTCAATATTACACTTTTTGCAAAGTGCGGCAAATTTAGCGTTTTCCGACAAAAGTCCGTAGCCCGGATGAATGGCCTGAGCGCCCGACAGCGCAGCGACCTCTAAAATAGCTGCAATATTAAGATAGCTGTCCGATACCTGCGGACCGCCGATGCAATAGCTTTCATCAGCCATTCTTACATGGAGGGCATCCTTATCTGCTTTTGAATAAACTGCTACCGTAGATATGCCCATCTCACGACAGGCACGGATTATTCTGACGGCGATCTCGCCCCTGTTGGCGATAAGTATTTTTGAAAACAAAACGATTACTCCCTCTCAACCAAAGCAAAAGAAAACTCCGCAGATACACTCAGCTTTCCGTTGACATATCCCTTGCCCTTAATAAAATAGAAATTCCTCTTCTGACCGGTAAGCTCGCATTTTATTTCAAGCGTATCGCCCGGAAGAACCTTATTCCTGAATTTTGCCTTATCAATTCCTGTAAAATAGGGTGTGCTTTTTGCCGAAACATCTGAAATTATAACTGCGCTTGCCTGAGCCATCATTTCACAGAGTATGACTCCGGGAACAACAGGATTTCCGGGGAAATGTCCGTCCAGAAACCATTCATCACCGTTTATGTGCTTCTTGCCCTCACAGGTATTTTCGCCTGTCTTTGTTGCTTCATCTATTAAAAGCATAGAATTTCTATGCGGGATTATCTGCATAATTTCTTCTTTATTCATTGCGGATCACTCCTTATTTTATCATGAACAGGGGCTGTCCGTATTCAACAACCTGACCGTTTTCTGCACAAATCTCAGTTATCATTCCGTTCTTTTCCGCTGTGACCTCATTCATAAGCTTCATTGCCTCTAT
This sequence comes from Ruminococcaceae bacterium UBA2806, assembly GCA_002351795.1. GTDB lineage: Bacteria > Bacillota > Clostridia > Oscillospirales > Acutalibacteraceae > UBA1213. The sequence continues at coordinate 12,850 of DEHG01000132.1, forward strand.
AAGACAAAGAACATCGCCCTTCTTTACAACGCTGCCTACTGATACATAAGGCTCGCTGTCTGGTGCAGGCGCACTGTAGAATACGCCTACCATAGGTGATTCTACCGGATCTCCCTCAGCCTTTTTCTCAGGTGTGACCGAAAGAGTCTGAACCTGCTCAACAGGCGCTGCTGCGGGCTTTTCAGGCTCTGCGGTTATTTCACATACAGGCTTTGCAGTCTTTTGTCTGAGGCTTATGAATTCATCCTCACCAAGCTGAATATCAATTGCTGTTGCCTTTGAAGCGTCAAAGGCAGCCAAAAGTTCTTTTATTTCATCAATACTGTACACTATGGTTCCCACCTTAATTAAGATACTATTGATATTATTTTCTGATCACGATACATGCATTATGACCGCCGAAACCAAATGTCGTTGACAAAGCCATTTCAAGCTCAGCCTTAACAGCCTTATTGGGTGTATAATCAAGATCACATTCAGGATCAGGTTCACGGTAATTTATTGTCGGAGGTACTATTCCGTCTTTGAGCGCAAGCGCTGCAACAATACCTTCAACTGCACCCGTAGCGCCCAGCATATGACCTGTCATTGATTTTGTGGAGCTGATATGAGCCTTATAAGCCCTGTCTCCGAGCACCTCTTTGAACGCCCTTGTCTCACCTGCATCATTAAGCTTGGTAGATGTGCCGTGTGCATTTATATACAGCTGCTCAGTTCCCTGATAGCCTGCCTCATTGAGCGCAATACGGACACAGTTTGCAGCGCCCTTGCCTTCCGGATCGGGTGCTGTGATATGATGTGCGTCACAGGTATTGCCATAGCCGCATATCTCGCCGTATATCTTTGCTCCTCTTGCAGCTGCGTGTTCATATTCCTCAAGGATCATCATGCCTGCGCCTTCGCCCATTACAAATCCGGAGCGCTCTTTATCAAAAGGAATAGACGCTCTGTTCGGATCCTCTGAAAGTGTAAGTGCCTTGCAGCTTGTAAAGCCCTTTACGGCAAGCGGTGTGATAGTAGCCTCTGCGCCGCCTGCGATGATAGCGTCAGCCAGTCCGTATTTTATTGCATGAAAAGCCTCGCCCAATGCATGGGTAGAGGTTGAACAAGCAGTGACTACAGGAAGGCACGGACCTGTTGCATTATACTTTATAGCTATATTTCCGGCAGCGATATTGCCTATCATCATAGGAATAAAGAAAGGCGAAACATTTTTTCCCGTATAAAGGTTTACGCTCTGCTCATAGAATGTATTTATACCGCCAACGCCTGAACCGACATATACGCCGAGACGCTGCGGATCTACCTTTCCGATAATACCGCTGTCCTCAGTTGCCTGAGCTGCTGCCGCAAGCGCATACTGACAGAACAGATCAAGCTTGCGAACCTCTCTTTTATCAATATACTGTACAGGATCAAAGCCCTTTACCTCGGCGGCAACCTTTGCCTTTGATGTTTCCGGATCGAATTTAGAAATGATCCCGATTCCGCAAACGCCGCTTTTCATATTTTCCCACATTGTCGCAGCATCATTTCCGACAGGCGTTATTGCACCAACACCTGTAATAACCACTCTTTTCATTTATGATATTCCTTTCTGAATCTTAATCTGCATCTTACAGCCGGCAGCTTGTAGATCTATTATTTACACAATAGCATCACATTGCCATGCCGCCGTCTACACGGATGACCTCGCCTGTAATATAAGACGCTTCATCGCTTGCAAGGAATGCCGCTAAATTAGCGATATCCTCTACCTGTCCCATTCTCTTCATCGGTATTGCCTGAAGTGCAGCCTCTCTTGCCTTTTCGGGCATACCGTCCGTCATTTCTGTTTTAATAAAGCCGGGCGCTATTGCATTGACTGTAACATTTCTTGAACCAAGCTCTTTTGCAACGGACTTTGTAAGACCTATTATTCCCGCCTTTGACGCAGAATAATTCGTCTGACCCGCATTTCCCGTAAGACCTACGATAGAAGACATATTAATGATCCTGCCTCTTCTCTTCTTCATGAAATGCTTATATACAGCCTTTGTCATATTGAATACGCCCTTGAGGTTCACAGCGATAACAGCGTCAAAGTC
>DEHG01000132.1:15097-19785 GCA_002351795.1 Ruminococcaceae bacterium UBA2806
TCATAGGATTTAGCCTTGACGCCTTTTTCAATAAGCTCCTTTTCCGTGGCAGCCGCATTATCATTGTCACCGTACTGTACGATCGCAATATTTGCGCCAAGATCTGCATATTTAAGAGCGATCTCTCTTCCGATACCTCTTGAACCGCCTGTAATGATTGCTGTTTTGCCTGTAAGTTCAAACATATACTATCCCCCGACGCTTATTCAAGAGCGTCAAGTCCCTCCTTTGATTCAATATTTACTGCTGTAACATCGTTATTTATTTTCTTTATAAGACCCGTAAGCGTTTTGCCGACTCCGACCTCGATAAATCTGTCAGCGCCCTGTGAAACAAGGTTTTCCACCGTAGTCTGCCATTTGACAGGACTTTTTACCTGTGCGGCAACAAGCGCCTTATAATCTCCCTCATAGGGCTGAGCCGTTACATTTGCATATACGGGTATTTCAGGTTCTTTCAGCTCCACGCCCTCAAGATACTCCGAAAGAGCGTCCGAAGCGCTGTTCATAAACGGTGAATGGAAGGCGCCGCTTACTGCAAGCTTTACAGCCTTTCCCTTTTCCGCTTTTACCTTAGCGCAAAGCTCATCTATCTCATCCTCACTTGCGGCTACTACCGTCTGGGCAGGACTGTTGTAATTTACAGGATAAGCCTTTTCAAAGCCGCTGCATATTTCCTCTACCTTTTCGGGAGTAAGCTTCAATACCGCAGCCATAGCGCCCTTGTTTTCCTTTGCCGCCTTATCCATGACCTCTGCTCTTTTGCATACCAGTCTGAAAGCATCCTCATATGTAATCATACCGGCAAACGCTATAGCTGCTATCTCGCCAAGTGAAAATCCTGCGACATAATCAGGTCTTATCCCCTTTTCGGCAACAGCTGCAGCCGCAGCAAGATCTACAGCAAATACACAGGGCTGAGTATTTATCGTTTCTGAAAGCTCCTCCTTAGTACCCTCAAAGCACTGCTTCAAGGTACCTGGACGGATACTTTCCGCCATATCGAATACTGCCTTTGCAGCAGCAGAATTATCATAAAGTGATTTACCCATTCCGGGAACCTGCGCTCCCTGTCCGGAAAACACAAATACTGTTTTTCCCATCTGTCATTTTCCTCCTTGTCAGCTTACAGATAAATGCTGAAAGAAATTATTATTTTTCAAGTAAAATCAGACGATCTTTTATTAAACTTAATAATGTATTCACGTTTTGTCATTCAATTCGCTCAGGATGACAGTCAGCATAACGCTTGTATCTGATTCGTCAGCTGCAGATCCTGTCAGAGCGTCTGAATGGCAAAGGGAAACTCTGAGGGCATCGTCTTACAGCCCAGTCCCCGGGATATGCCCCTTATTTATTCCAGCGGATAACACAGCTTCCTGTTGTAAGACCGCCGCCGAAGGCGCACATTGCAATTATATCGCCTTTTTTAAGAATACCGCTTCTGTTTGCTTCATCAAGCGCAATAGGAACGCTTGCGGAAGAGGTATTGCCATAATGATTAACATTACAGAAAAACTTTTCTCTCGGTATATCAAGATTTTTAGCAGCGGTATTGATGATCCTTATATTAGCCTGATGAGGGATAACACAGTCAACATCACTCTGCTGAAGTCCAGCGTCAGCAACAGCCTTTTTTATTCCGTTTGCCATTGCAGCTGTAGCAAAACGATATACCTCATTGCCTGCCATATGAAGGACAGCCCTTTCCTCCTCATGCTCATAGAAGGGTGAGGAATTTGTACCGTGAGGTATACGGATAGCGGCATCATTTCCGGCAGCGGTAAGATGGATCGAAAGCAGATCATCGCCCTCGCCGAGTACAGCCGCTGCACCGCCGTCACCGAAAAGAACACAGGTAGAACGGTCAGTCCAGTCAATTATATTGGAAAGGTTATCCATAGAAACTATAAGAACCTTTTTAACTTTTTTTCTTGCAAAGAAACCGGCAGCTACATCAAGGGCATAAATAAAGCCTGAACAAGCTGCATTTATATCAAAGGCAGGACAGGATGCACCGATCTCCTTCTGTATCATACATCCCTGAGACGGAGTTATATTTTCTCCTCTCATCGTAGAACAGATGATAAGATCAAGCTCCTCCGGCTTGACTCCTGCATTTTCAAGCGCATTATTGGCAGCCTCAACACACATCTCGGTTATCGTTTCGGATTTTGCGATACGGCGTTCCTCAATACCGGTTCTTGTGCGTATCCATTCATCATTTGTTTCAACCATTGTAGACAGTTCGTCATTTGTCATAACATAAGCCGGAACAGCCTTTCCTGTTCCAAGAATTGTAAAGCTCATTATGCAGTACCTCCGATACATTGCCTGCCGCACAGCAGCCTGCTGGGTCAGGCAATCATTTTATTTTCCTATCAAAATCTATTACCTCTATTCTATCTTTATAATTTTATAACAAATCCCATCATTTGTCAACCCCACCACAAACGCAGTGTGGGGTTGAATAATGGATTTTGTTGTGGTATAATAAAGTTGTTTTGAGCTGAAATGATGATAACAGCCCTTAGAATACCCGAAAGGAAGGTAAAAAAATGGGAAAATTAATTGACGTAAGTATGATGGACAACTACTATGAACAGATAGTCGTTAAAAAAATGTCCTCAAAAAAGAAAATCATGATAGTACTCGGCTTTATACTGCTTATCGCTGTAATTGCAGTATCCGTTCTGCTGTCCGCTGCAATGCCGCTTCTGACTGTACTTGCACTTGCCGCATTTATCGGACTCGGATATATGATCTTCTATGTCTTTTCAAATCTCAAGGTCGAATACGAATATACATTTGTCGGCGGCGAGATCAGAGTAGAAAGGATCAAGAACCAGCTCAGACGCAAAAAGGTCTGCTGCTTTGACGTCAAGGCTGTTGACGATATAGGCAAATACAACAACCCCGAAAACGGTCAGAGAAATGTCGATATATCAAAGCATGAGCTTGTACTCAGAGCCGAAAGAGATGATCTTGACCCTGATACCTATTATGTTATTATCCATGATAAAATCAGACATAAGCCGGCTATACTGATCTTTAACCCCGATCAGACAACTCTTGAAAAGCTCCGTCCCTTCCTTTCTATCGAGCTGAAAAAGAAATATATAAAATTGCAGAATGAAGAAAAGCTTCTGAATAAATCTACAGACTGATAAGGTGTTAAACAAATGGAATGTGAACTTACAACATTGTGCTACATTGAAAAAGATGACCAATACCTTATGCTGCACCGCACAAAAAAGAAAAACGACCCCAGCCATGATCTGTGGATGGGCGTCGGAGGTCATTTCGAGGAGGGTGAAAGTCCCGAGGACTGCGTTCTGCGTGAGGTATACGAGGAAACGGGTCTTACGCTTACCGATTACAAGCTGCGGGGCGTCGTAAGCTTTTCAGACAACGACTGGTACGAATATATGTTCCTGTACAGCGGATATGATTTCAAGGGCAGCGTCACCGTTTGCAGCGAGGGTGATCTTGTCTGGGTCGATAAGGAAAAATCGGTAACAGAGCTTCCTATCTGGGAGGGCGATAAGATTTTTCTCAAGCTTATGAACGAAGGCAAGCCGTTCTTTTCATTGAAGCTGCATTATGAAAACAAGGTATTGAGATCAGTTGTTCTTGACGGTGTAAAATGGACTGACGAACAGATAAAAAGCTATTTGTGATCAGAACGGGAGGTATGTGCATGGGGCAGAAAAAGGGTTCTGTAAAAAGAATTAAAAACAAATCAAAAAAGAACTCAAAAGCAATATCTCCCGATAAATATGTAGATATATATCATAAATATACAAAACCTAAGACGCATCTTCTTCCTCCCGGTGCCGTGATATCAATTATCTGCGTTTTGCTCGCTGCATCCGCCGCTGCTGTCTTTTTCTATGGGGATCAGATAAAAAGCACTGTTGAAAGCCTTATCCATCCGTCTCAGGTCACACAGACGGAATCCGCCGACCCGGATGATGACCTGCCGCCTGTTCAAAGCTCTCAGGTCCTCAAGGTTTCGGCTGTAGGAAAGGTCATAAAATCCGGAAAGCTCAAAAACGGCGAGAATATCACATACAAGGTCTATGACAACGGGGTATTGTCTTTGTCAGGCGAAGGCGAAATAAAAACAGCAATGTCCGATATGTTCAGCCTTACAAAGATCACAAAAATACTTATCGGCAGAGGTATAACCGGTATCGGCGACCATGCCTTTGAAGGCTGTCTTTCAGTTTCTGCCGTCAATATTTCGGATACGGTCACTTATATCGGTGAAAAAGCCTTTTGCCGCTGCGGTTCACTTCCTTCTGTCAGTATTCCTGAAAGTGTAAAAACTATCGGAACGGGAGCTTTTTCAAGATGCGCCTATCTTAAACGTATCAACCTTCCCGAGGGACTTACAGAGATCGGTGACAGCGCTTTTTCAAACTGCCGCAGTATAAAAAGCTTTGAAATACCTAAAACTGTAACATCTATCGGAAAATGGGCTTTTTCGGGATGCAGCGGGATCACCTATATTGAGATACCTCCGTCAGTTGTTAATATGGGTACTTATGTATTCCATTCCTGTGTAAATCTTAAAACCATTTATATAAGAGGACAGACAAATACCATACCCGAAGGCTGGGAAGAGCTTTGGTCATCGGGATGCGACGCTTCAATAATATGGAAAATATCAGCCGCCGGATAATT
>DEHG01000012.1:0-6082 GCA_002351795.1 Ruminococcaceae bacterium UBA2806
TCTACCAACTGAGCTACACCAGCTTATTTTCTTTCGCCGTTCCCGACGACTTCATTATAATACCACATCCGATGTCATTTGTCAATACCTTTTTGCAAAAAAATTCATAAAAAATCATAAATAAACAAATTCATCTGATCTGAAAAAACACTTGAATAATTTCCCTGTTTCAGGCAAATAATAGAATTACTACAAACGCTAACCGAACGGAGAGATAATATGCAATATCTTACAGCTTTTATAATCGGCGGAGCGCTTTGCGTTATCGCTCAGATACTGATAGACAAAACAAAAATGACGCCCGCAAAAATACTGGTAATGTATGTAACAGCCGGTGTTGCCCTTACGGCGGTCGGACTGTATGAACCATTCGTAAGCTTTGCCGGAGCGGGTGCGACCGTACCGCTTACGGGCTTCGGTTATGCGCTTGCAAAGGGCGTTGCCGAGGATGTCTCACAGCGGGGATTTCTCGGCATATTCACAGGAGGTCTCGGCGCCTGTGCGTCTGGTATTGCCGCCGCAATACTCTTTTCCCTGCTCTTCACCGTCTTCAAAAAGCCAAAGGCAAAGTGACTAATTGTTCGGTCTGCGGTAGAAATTGCCGCTGACCTCTTCCGATTTAACGATATTGATAAATGCGGCAGGATCAGTGTTTTTGATCTTTGCTACCAGCATCCGTATCTGATCAGAGGATACAACGGAATATACCATGTTCTTCTCCCTGCCCATATAAAAGCCTACGCCCTTGAACAGAGTCGCATCATGGTTTGTGTTGTCCTTTATGACTTCATAGACCTTCTGCGGCTTGTCGGTTATTATATACATAGTCTGCTTCTGATAACGCTTATAAAGCATCTGTATTATCATAGTGGAGCAGTATTGAAGTATGATAGAATACATTGCGCCGCGCCATCCGAAAAGTATTCCCGAACAGACAAGAACAACTACATTTCCGGCAAAGATATAATTCCATGCATCCTTGCCGTATTTCTCGGAAATAAAAATTGATATGAAATCTGCGCCGCCGCTTGTCGCATTGCTCAGCAGACAGATGGATATAGCCGTCCCGTTGATTATCCCGCCGAATACAGCGCAAAGCAGTATATCGCTTGTCAGATGGAAATTCGGTATTATATCCGCAAATGTCGAGGAAAGAATTATCATTATAAGGGAATATATCGTAAACCTCTTGCCGATGAATTTAAATGCAAGAATGGCGGGAACTGCATTAAGCGGTATGTATATCGCACTCAGCGGCAGATCAATGCCTGCAAAAGCCTTCAAAGCATGCTGTCCCAGAAGCGAAATGCCAGTAAAGCCGCCCGACAGCAGTCCCGATCCGTGAAGGAAGTTATTGATCGAAAATCCATACATTGCCGCTGCAAATATTATACATACTATATGCCAAACCTCTTTCATAACGGCTTTCATATCAATTTTCTTCATTTTTAACATCCCCTTCCGGCTTGCATAAGAAAATGGGAGAGGTCGATGAGGTCTGTACATAAAGTTCTCTATATAGTATTTTTTCTGTTTTTTCCCCTATAGCGACTTTTATATATGACCTCTTCGACCTCTCCCGAAAAGCATCCGACCTGTTTTAAAAAATAGGATCGCTGTCAAAATCGTCATGTCCGCCGTGAATATCATCAACTATCTCGCTCTGACGCATCTTCATCCTCAGACGATCCGCTTCAACAGAACCGGACAGCGTTTCCTTGAACTCCCTGATATGCTTGATATTCTTTATCTCAAGCGTAGGAGTAGTCTTGTCATGAGCATATACTATCAGCGTACCAAGACCGAATATCTTCTGCCAAAAGCTTCTTTTTAAAGTCATATCTGTAATACGGTACAAAAGTATCTCATTCTCAGTACTGTTGAAAAGCCCCATCTCAATGATAAGTTTTTTCTTTGTAAGAATATATTTTGTAAACGTCCACGGAATACCGAAAAAAAGCCAGCGCTTTCTTTCTCTCATTATCTCGTCAGGCCTCAGCTTTTTTGACTTTTTTGCACGACCTGCCGTTTCTTCATTTTCCGGCATATAGTTTTCATTTTCTTCCGGCATTATTCTTCCTCCTGTTTAGTCTCCGAATGAGATACCGATATTTTTAGCATCCTTAATAATAGGACTGTCTACCGGAACTCCCTTGAGCTTTCCTGCAACCTCTTTAAGCGGAACAGGCACAACCTCTCCGTTTACAAGGGCTGTCATATATCCGTACTTTTCATTTATGATAAGCTGAGCGCAGGCAGCACCGTAACGTGTTGTGATAAATCTGTCATATGCATCCGGGCTGCCGCCTCTCTGGAAATGACCGGGTACTGTAACTCTTGTCTCCTGACCTGTAGCCTCTTCTATCTCATGAGCGATCTTATAGGAAATCGAAGGATACATCATATTTGCGATAGCTTCCTTCTTCTTCTTTTTCGGCAGAGCTGCGATATCCTTTGCAATTGCGCCCTCGGCAACAGCAAGAATAGAGAATGTCTTGCCATTCTTTGTTCTTGACTTAACGGTGTCAATGACCTTATCTATATCGTAAGGAATCTCGGGGATAAGAATAACGTCTGCGCCGCCTGCGATACCTGCATGAAGCGTCAGCCAGCCTGCCTTATGTCCCATACATTCAACGATGAATACACGACCATGTGATGTAGCTGTGGTATGTATACAGTCTATAACATGAGTAGCTATATCAACTGCGCTCTGGAAGCCGAATGTTACATCTGTTCCCCAGATATCGTTATCAATAGTCTTGGGCATGGATACAACATTGAGTCCCTCTTCCGAAAGCATATTTGCACTCTTATGAGTACCGTTTCCGCCGAGTACTACAAGGCAGTCAAGCTTCATATCGGCATAGGTCTTTTTCATTGCAGCGACCTTATCCACATTTGTAGCCTCATCAATAACTCTCATCTCCTTGAACGGCTGACGGGATGTTCCGAGGATAGTGCCGCCCATTGTAAGGATACCCGAAAAATCCTCAGGCTGCATAAGCTTATATTCGCCGTTGATAAGTCCTCTGTAACCGTCAACTATTCCGTAGATCTCTACCTTTTTGCCGTAATGATGGTACAGTCCCTTTGCAAGACCTCTGATCGAGGAATTAAGACCCTGGCAGTCTCCGCCGCTTGTCAATATACCTACTCTTTTCATAAAAACACACCTTTCTATATTATATATCAGAGCTTATATTTTAGGCATCATGGGCTTGAAACGGTTTTCTTCAATAACGACAGTTTCCTTTGCCTGCAATGCCTTTTTTGCCATTTCCGAAAATTCCCACTGACAGTTATGGGGCTTCTTCCCTCTTCTGTCAAGCAGCTCATAGGATGTATCGGGAAGCTGTATCCTTGTATTAAGAACATCCTTTAGCATTGTTTCAATTATGCCGAAGCTCCTGTCAATCAGATCGGGATCCTCTATCGGGAATACCAGCTCAACACGCTTATCAAGATTTCTCTGCATCCAGTCGGCTGAACCCATATATATTTTCCTGTTTCCGCCGTTTTCAAAAATAAATATACGGCTATGCTCCAGAAGCTGTCCTACAATACTTCTTACAGTGATATTTTCGCTTATACCCTTTACTCCGGGAACAAGACAGCATATTCCCCTGACAATAAGGGTTATTTTAACTCCTGCCTTTGAAGCCTCGTACAGCAGTCTGATTATCTCGGGATCAACAAGGGAATTAATCTTTGCGACAATTCCTGACGGCAGACCAGCAATAGCATTTTCCGTTTCATGCTTTATCATTTCCTCAAAGAAATCCCTCAGTCCCATCGGAGCGACCTTCATCTTATTGTATACTGGCGGGGTACTGTAGCCTGTTATTACATTGAACAGGGATGACGCATCCTCGCCGAATTCCTCATTGCAGGTAAACATTCCGATATCGGTATAGAAACGTGCAGTGCTGTCGTTATAGTTACCTGTTCCCATATGGAGATAACGTCTTAGCCCATCCTCTTCCTTGCGGACTACAAGGACTATCTTACAGTGTGTTTTAAGTCCCTGCAAGCCGTATATAACATGGCATCCTGCCTTTTCAAGCTTTTTTGCCCATCCGATATTATTTTCCTCATCGAATCTTGCTTTAAGCTCCACAAGTACAGTGACCTGCTTACCGTTTTCTGCCGCCTTGATAAGCGCAGCAATTATCGGGGAATGACCGCTTACACGATAAAGAGTCTGTTTTATAGCAAGAACATCGGGATCCTTGGCAGCCTGATTCACAAATTTTATAACGCTGTCAAAGCTTTCATAAGGATGATGCACCATCCTGTCCTTTTCCCTGATAGCAAGGAAAACATCGTCATATCCGAAGAAATCCGAAGGCGGCTCAACGGGAACTATAGGCTTGAAGCGAAGATTGTCAAGTCCGTCAAGTCTTGCAAATTTTGACAGGAAGGTAAGATCAAGCGGACCGTTGACCTCATATATTTCCTTATCGCTTACATCAAGCATATGCACAAGAAACTCTTTCAGCGCCTGATCTCCGTGAACAGTCATTTCAAGTCTGACCGGATCGCCTCTCTGACGCTTTTTAAGCGAATGTTTTATCTCAACAAGAAGGTCGTCGGCTTCCTCGTCAATATCAAGATCGCCGTCTCTTGTGATACGGAAAGGCAGATAAGCCTTTATCTTATACAGTTCAAAAAGCTGCGGCAGCTTGTCAATTATTATATCCTCAAGCATGACAAAGGAGCGTACACCGTCGTTTTCAACCTCGAAATATCTTGAAACGATCGACGGCACCTGAACAACTGCAAATATATCCTCGCCCTCCTTTGAAAGACGGACGGCTATATTCAGACTCTTATTCATCAGCAGCGGGAATGGTCTTGATGTATCGACCGCAAGCGGGGTAAGTATCGGGAAAATGAATTTATCGAAATACTTATCTATCTGCTGGCGCTGACTCTTGCTAAGCTCCTCTATATTCATGAAGCGCAGCTTGTTCTTTCTCAGTGCGGGAACAAGGGAACGGTTCATGCAGGAATACTGTTTTTTCACAAAATCATGAATTTTCTCTGTCAGCAGCTCGAATTGCTTTTCTGCGCTCATTCCCGATTCATCCGGCTTTCTGAGCTTCGGCGAATGCATCCTGTCCATAACGCCCGCTACCCTGACCATAAAGAATTCATCAAGGTTTGACGCTGTTATTGCAAGGAAATTAAGTCTTTCAAGGATAGGATTTTCCTTTTCAAAAGCCTCTTCAAGCACACGGCTGTTGAAATCCATCCAGCTCAGTTCCCTGTTATGGTACGGAAAATCAGGCGCAGAGCAAAGCTTTGTCGGCTTGAGGTGCGCCTTTGCGGCAGTCTTGGGCTTAGGCTTTTCTTCCCTGACATCCTTACTGTCCTTTTTAGGCTTGACATCCTGTTTTTTGGTTTTTACATCATCTTTTTTAGGTTTTGGTTCTTCTTTTCCAGCTTTGACATCTTCTTTTTTCTTATCGCTCACGTTGTTCATCCTTCTTTTATTAATATTAATACTTTCAGGTAACTGAGTTACTATTACTATTTTATTATTATATCAAATATTTTCTACAATTTCAAGGTATTTTTGTTATTAGTTCATAGTTTTTAAGGGATTATTTTTTCCCTTATCATTATGACTTTGCAGCATGGTACAAATATATAAGATGGTTTTCGTATAAAACTTATAATACCAAAACCGACTTACTGAAAAACATTTAAAATACTGTCAAAGTGGATTATAATAGTTTTAATCCATCATTAAGCAGAGGTCGTCTTAAACATTCACTTTTGAACACCAGGAGGTATTTTCAATGAAAGCTTTTATAAAAAGAACACTGGCAGTTTCGCTATGTGCAGCTTTGCTCACCGGTGCGGCTGTCTCAATGCCCGCTTTAGTCCCTGACAGCGGCATAACAGCAAGTGCATATTCGTCAGGGGATTATGAGTATACAGTTTCAAATAATAAAGCCACTATAACCAGATATTACGGCAGAAGCGGCAGCGTAACAATTCCCTCAAAAATCGGCGGATATACTGTAACGAGTATTGGAAGTTATGCTTTTTCCTATTGCAGCAGCCTGACAAG
>DEHG01000012.1:6192-6387 GCA_002351795.1 Ruminococcaceae bacterium UBA2806
ATACCGGACAGTGTGACGAGTATAGGGTATGGGGTATTTTACGGATGCAGCAGCCTTACGAATGTGACAATTCCAAAAAGTGTAACAAAAATAGAAAAAATGGCATTTGGTTATTACACTGATGATAACTACAATAGTGTAAAAATTGACAATTTCACTATTTATGGCGAAGAAGGAACGGCTGCCGAAGAATAT